>JAYRVQ010000497.1:0-6295 GCA_041918465.1 Anaerolineales bacterium | reverse complement strand
GGAGAGCGCGCCATCTGTCAGCGTGCCAGTGACGACGGTGCCAAATCCCGGCATGGAGAAGACGCGGTCAATGGGCAGGCGCGGACGTCCGAGGTCGGAGCGGACAGGTTCGGTTTGCAGGATTTGGGTGAGGCTTTTCAGAAGATCGTCGAGGCCGGATCTTGTCCGTGCAGAGACGCGCACCAGTGGCGCGTCTTGCATAACGGTATTTCTAACAGCCGCGCGGATGTCCGTTTCAACGAGATCAAGCCAGGATGAGTCGGAAGCGAGGTCGGTCTTGGTCAGCACGATCAAACCCGCGGGAATCTGGAGTAAGTCTAATATCGCGAGATGTTCCTTCGTCTGCGGCATGACCCCTTCGTCCGCGGCGATGACGAGCAGTGCGGCGTCGATGCCTCCGATGCCTGCCAGCATGTTCTCAATGAAGTCGCGGTGACCGGGCACATCCACGATGCCGATCTCTTCGCCATTCGGCAGGGTGAGCCAGCCGAAGCCGAGGTCGATCGTCATCTCGCGCGCCTGCTCTTCTTTCAAGCGGTCAGGATGAACGCTTGTGAGGGCGGCGATGAGGGTGGATTTGCCGTGGTCTACATGGCCTGCTGTGCCGATGACGCGCATGGTCAACTCAATTTACCGCGAAGGCCGCGAAGTGCGCAAAGATTTAATCTGTTTTCTTCGCGGTCTTAGCGTGCTTCGCGGTTGGTGAATTTTATTTTGCGGTTTTCTTTGCGGACTTTTTGCCGTGACCCATGATGCGCTCGCTGGAGGTGAGCCATTCATGCGCCCAATTCATCAGTTCCTGCATCTGGCGTTCGATGGCGTCAGTGGTTTGGTGCAATTGATCCTGCGCGGTCTGAATGGGTTCATCCATGGCGTCCACTCGTTGGGTGGCGCTTTCGATGCTGGCGCGGAGTTCGCGGATGGATTCGTCCTGCGAGAGGGTGTAACTGGTCCAGCGTTTCTGGTCTTCGGCCTTGAAGGCCACCCATTCCTGACGGGCGCGTTCGTCCGCAAGGCGCTGGATCTCGGTAATCTCGTTGATGCGCCGCTCGAGTTTCTGGTTGAGTTCAAGATAGGCATCCTGCGCGCGCTTGGCGGCGCGAGAGGCCTCCTCGGCGGTTTGTACCTGTGTGTCAAGATTGGCGGCTTGTTTTTTGAACTCGTCCACGCGGTTGTTCCAATCCTTCCAGGCGTGGTCGCGTTCCACTTGTGCAAGGGACTGCTGTTCAATGAAAACATTCTGAGCCTGCTTGCGATCGGATTCAGAAGCCAGCAGTTCGGTCATGCGATTTTCCACAATTTTCAGGCTGTCCATGTTCAATTGCATTTTGTCGCGGGTCTCGTCCAGCCGTTTTCTCGCGGCGGCCAGGTCGCCCTGCAAGTCGGCAATACGTTTGATGTCGGTGCGACGCGCCTCTTCGATGGATTTCTGTCCGCGTTCCAACTGATCGTGCGTGGCGGCAATCTGTTCAGTGCGGGATTTTACATCGGCAATGGCCTGCGTGATGCGAATCTCCTCGGTGGTTTTGTCTTTCAAGGCCTTGCGGATGTCGCTGACGTCAAAGGCTTTACGGAGTTCGTCAATGGGGCGCTGGAATTTCTCGATCTCGGCCTGGTGTCGTTTGGCGGTTTCGAGTTCGCGCTTCTGGGCTTTCTTCTCGATGCTTTCAATGGCGGCATTCATGTCTTTGCGTTGTTTGGCAAAGATCTCATCGAATTGGTTCAGACGCGAGGCGGTGGCGGTGATTTCCGCCAATCCTTTTTCCAGTGTTTTCAATTGCTTGCCGAGCGCGGCCACATCTCTTTCAATGGCAGCCAAACGATTGTCCACGGCTGAAGATGACTCGCTGGTCTTGCGTTGCTGTTTTTCCAGCCAGTCTATGCGTTTGATGATCTGCTCGAATTCCATGGAATCGCTCCGAGGGAGAAAATTTTGATTTTGAATGGGAAAATGCTGAGAGAATTATAGCACTCCCTGTCCGAGGTTTTCGAACAGGGCGGGCAGGTTTTCCAGCAGGAATCGGGAGGCTTGCGGGAAGAGTCCCAGCGCGAGCAGGGCGAGTATGCCAAGCCCGATCAGTATTACTTGTGTTCGCGATTCTCGGATTTCCCAGCGCGCCGTCTCGGTAGCCATGCTGGTGACCGCCAGGGTGCGGATCGCGCCGGTCATGAGTCCCAGAAGTCCCAGCGAAAGCCAGATCGTCTGCCCGAAGGATTGACGCGCGACGCTTTCGAGCATGGCAATGCGGACAGGGAAACCCGCCATCAAGGGGAAGCCTGCCGCAGACAAGTTGGCGAGAACGATGCCCATTGTTGCAACCGGCAAAAGACGCGCCACTCCCTGCACATTTGTGAATCTCAGTGGATTGACCTGGGTTTGGATGATGGAAAGCGACATGGCCCAGACTGCCAGTCCGAATCCGCGCGGGATGATCTGGAGGAATACCAATTGGACGCCGCCCGCTGTCCCCAGGCTGAGCGCGACGAGCAGGAAGCCAGTCTCAGCGATGGCGGCGTAGCCCATCATCCGCCCAATGTGACGTTGGAACGCGGCAAAAACTCCCGCGCTGACGATCATGAGCAACCCTGCGCCTCGCAAGGTATTCAGCAGATCAGGGGAAAGGCGCAGGAAGGGATATTGGTCCAGGAATCCCATGGCGAACAGGGCGGTGGTCTGTGGCAGAAGCCAAAGCAGGAAGCCGACCAGATAAGGTGACGCCTCCTCGATCAGCATGGGAATCCATGTGTAGAGCGGAAAAATAGCCAGCAGGAAGGCAAATCCCAGGGCGAGCATGGCGGTAGCCTGGGTGGTCATTTCCACATCGCCGGGGCTGGTTTCCAGTCCCGCGAGCAGCCAACCCGCGAACAGGATGAATGGTATCGCCAGCGTCTGGTAGATCACATAGCGGAAGATGCCGCGCCCGGGTTTTTGATTCGAGGGGAGAAGCATCGGCACAGATATTAGTACAGCGATCTCGATGAAGACCGCCGCAAACAGGAAGGGGCGGACGGCGGTCGCGGCCACCAATAGCGACAGGATCATCAGTCCCATGGGGATGAGTCGCCGCGCGAGATTAACCGTCTCCGCGCCGAAGAACCACATGGCGGCCAGCCCATAGAGGATGGCTAATAGGGGACCGTCAGCGGTTTCGAGCACGAAACTTCTTCCCAGTACGTTGAGTGAACCGGCCAGTTTAAAAGAGAAGGAGCCAACCAGCAGGGCGGTATCAATTGGAATGAGGATGGCAAGCAGGCTCAGAATCAGAGCGCTTGTCCCGCCGAGAATGGCAAGGAAATGTTCGCGGCGGAACAGGTATGAAAATCCACCCAACGCGAGGGGCAGGAGAATCCACAGAGTGGGCGCGTTCATTCCAACAGTCCCTTCTCCACTTCCTGCGCGGGCGAGGCAGTCATCAGGTATGCGCAGGCCAGCGCCAGCCCAAGGTTGACGATAGCCAGTAATCCCGCGAGCAGGATGGAAGTCTCGACGGTGGCGTACAGGAGTTCAAAGCCTGCCAGCACGGTCAGCAGGCCGAGTGTGATGCGCAGAATCTCAGCGGTGATGCCAAGATGCAAGAGTCCCATGCCAGCCAGAAGGAGTCCGCCCGCGATAACCGGGCGGTTGATGCCGGGGATGATGGTTTCCACTTGTGGCGTAATGGCAATGACGAGCATGACCACAATCAACGCCGCGAACAGGCGGAAGAGACGTCCCTGTGGCCAGGCGGATTCTTTTGGCTCTTCGCTCTCAGACATGCCCAGCCGCGTTACGCCCAGTGTAGCGGATGCCATCCAACCTGTCACCAGTTTGACAGAGGCCAACCCGAATGGCCAGTGCAAAGCCACCAGCCAGAACATGGCGAGGTATTGCGCGGCTAGAAGCCCGAGACTCCAGCGCCAGTCGCGGCTGATGAGCAGGCCAATGGAGGTGACCAGGATGAGTCCGACTGCGGTCCATGAAAGAATGGTGGAAAGCATGGTCAGGGCATCCTTGGCGTGAGCAGGGATAGGAAAAGCACGAGGAAGAGCAATGCCCATAAAATCCCGCTGTCACCTTCGAGCACGGCAGTGACGGATTCGCTTAAGCGTCCAAAGCCGCGGTAAAGATCCCAGAGGGAGCGGTAGAAAAAGTCCAGACGCGAAGGCGCTCCCTCCGGACGCACCCAATGAGCGCGGACGGGATTGAGCCAGCGCAGGCGCGGCGTCAGCCAGAGCAACGCGCCAGTCAGCGCGACAGCCGCCAGTCCCGCGGGAAGCGTGCCAAGGGTCAGCGCGCCGTCCCAGCCGTAGAGTCCCAACAGGATGAGAATCGCGAGCGGAATTCCGATCCCCATCGGATAGATGTTACGCGCCCAGGCCATCTGCGCATCGAGCGGGACCGAGGTGGTTGAGCGCGTTGCGTGACGGATGAAACCGGCCGCGAGCAAAGCCTGCACCGTCAGGAGGATTGGCCACGTTGCCCAGATCGCCCACGATGAGGCAATGCCACTTTCCCAGCCGCTGGCGGTGGGCGAAAACGGCAGGGACGAGAGACTCCATAATCCGGCAAACAGCAGGACGCGTTGAACGATCTTGTTTTGAACGGAAGAGAGGAATAGCGCGCCGCCTGTCAGCACGAGGACTGTCCCCCAGGCTACCGAGCCGACAGGGTTGCCGCGCAACGCGGCCGCGATGGCGAGGGAGGCGAGCGCGATCATCCAATACGGACGGCCGGTGAGTTCATCGGGAGAACGCATCCACATCCAGCCGCCGTACAGACCCGCGCCCGCGGTCAGGATGAGGAGGAACGGCGCAAGCGGCGACGAGATGCCTTGCGCGGGGATGCGCGCCAGAATCACCAGGCTGGAGGTTGCAACCACCAATCGCAGGGCGGTTCCAAAGCCGCGTCGCACGGCTGATTCGGGTGAGTAAGCCAGATGCAGGGGGAGCACGCCCAGCCGCAAGCCCGCGGCCAGGATGAGATACACGCCTGTCTCGGGGGTGAGCGCGCCAAAATCAAGCGGTGCGCCGCGCCACAGGCTGGCTAACCCAGCCCATAAGACCAGGCCGAGTCCCAGAAAGCGCGCTGAGAATCCGGCCACCACGCGTTCGCTGGCGTTTTCCCCTTTTACCGAGGCCAATTGAAAAATGAGTTCTGCCAGGTCAATGGCCGCCCAAACCAGCACGAGAGTCAACGGGTTTTCTGCGAGCACAGACAGCAGGCCGAAGCCGATCAGGGCAAGCATCCCCGCCCAGGGGAAAGGCGCGGGAAAATTCTCGCGCGCCACCGCTGTCAGGATTGCAGTCAGCGCCAGCGTGGATAGAGCGAGGGCGTAGGGCCATGTGAGTCGGTCGGCCAAAAAGGAGGGAGAGTCCGCGTACAACGCGGCTGATCCCCAGGAAGGCAGTATGAGCACAAGCGGCATGCGTGCCTGCCAGAGGAGCACGCCGACCCAGGTCAGAAAAGCGCCCCCTGCGGCGACCAGCCATGCAAAGCGGTAATTGGGACGCGTCACCTGCAGGATCGCCAGAGTCAGCGCGGTGGCGAACAGGAAAAGCACTGTGATCAGAATGAACATTTCAGAGTGCGGGTATTTTATCAGGTTTGCCCCGCGGGAGGCGGGATTGTTGTACAATCGCCCCCATGCAATTCAATTTGACTTCAGGCCGCGGCGGAACTCCCGGTTTTTTTCCATTGCTCAAACTACTTGGCCTGCTGAGCCTGATCCCATTTATTCTGACGGCCTGCGCCTCTACCCCGGACCTCGCGCCTGTTTTCGTTACCGAAGTGGCTGGTCCCTCCCCGACGCCATTTCAGCCGGGCGGAGTGAACAGCCTGCCGACGGAAACTTCCATCCTCCCGACGCGCTTGCCCGCGGACGCGACGCCAAACTTCACGCCGCAGGCAATTGTCTCGCCTACTCCCGCCGACCCTCAAGCCTCCCTTAATCTTATCGTGGACATCAACCCGCTGACCGGCCTGCCGCCTGCCGATCCGATCCTGCTCGAGCGTCGTCCCATGGCGATCAAGATCTCCAATTATCCGCGCGCCATCCGTCCGCAGTATGGACTCACGCTCGCAGACCAGGTCTTCGAATATTTCATCGAGTGGGGCAATACCCGCTTCATCGGCGTCTTTTACGGGAACGATTCGAAACAGGTCGGTCCGGTGCGTTCAGGTCGTTTTTTCGATGAGCATGTGGCGCGCATGTTCCAGGCTTTTTTGGTTTTCAATTATGCCGACCCGCGCGAATGGAATTACCTGAAAGAGAGCGATCTGTATCCTTACCTGGTCATCCCCGGTTGCGTGGACTGT
>JAYRVQ010000496.1:0-6439 GCA_041918465.1 Anaerolineales bacterium | reverse complement strand
GGTGGCCATTTTGATGGGCAATTCGATGAGCCTGGTGGATATTGTGGAAGCACAGAAGGGGATGTGGTTTGGTGTCATTCAACCCGTCGGTTATCTGCTCTTTTTCATCGCCACGCTGGCGGAGGTGAACCGTCACCCGTTCGACATGCCCGAAGCCGAACAAGAGTTGACGGCGGGTTACCACACCGAATATTCAGGCATGAAGTTCGCACTGTTCTTCATGGCCGAATATCAGAAGATGATCGTAGTCAGCATGATCGGCGCGACGCTGTTTCTGGGTGGGTATCGCGAGTTCTGGTTCCTGAAGGATACCTTCCTGAGCGTGGACCGCGCCTGGTTCCTCGGCCCGCTCTATCTTTTTGCCAAGGTCTTCATTCTGTTGGGCATCATGATCTGGGTACGGGCGTCCTGGCCGCGCATCCGCTACGACCGCCTGATGGGTCTGGGTTGGAAGATTTTGATTCCGCTGTCGCTGGTGGTGGTTTTCATTACGGCGCTGGGCATCCTGTTGGAAAATTACTGGATCATTCCGATCTTATCGGTATTGGCGGGATTGTTTGCAGTGGTAGTGGTGTATCGTGATTTGAGGAGAAAAGCATATGAGCGTGCTTGAACCCATGATCGAACTGGGCCGCGGCCTGTGGACGACTTTCAAGCAGACGTTTTTCAACCCAGTCGTGACCGTTTCCTATCCCGAAGAGAAGCGACAGGTACGTCCGCGCTATCGCGGGCGTCACGTATTGAAGCGTTACGAGAACGGACTGGAGAAGTGCATCGGCTGTTCGTTGTGCGCGGCGGCCTGTCCCGCGGACGCGATCTTCGTGGAAGCCTCCGAGAATACGGATGAGAAACGCTTCTCGCCTGGGGAGCGGTACGCCTCGACCTATGAGATCAACATGTTGCGTTGCATCTACTGCGGCTTCTGCGAGGATGCCTGTCCCACCGAGGCGATTGTCCTTGGCGACAACTACGAACTGAGTTTCACCGACCGCCGTGATGCCATTTACACGAAGGAACGCCTGCTCGAATCCGTTCCCTTTGTGGACATGACCACGCCGCGCAAGGTGGAGGCGGGTGTCTATAATCGGTCAGTTCCAGAGATGAAAGATCCCCAGGATTAGTCCATGACCATTGACCTCATCCTCTTTCTGATCCTCGCCCTCGTTGCCATCGCGACCGCGCTGGGCATGTTGCTGAGCCGCAACGCGGTTTACTCGGCGCTGTTCCTCGTGCTGAACTTTGCGACGGTGGCGGTTTTCTATTTGTTGCTCGGCGCTCCGTTCATCGCCATGGCACAGATCACCGTCTACGCGGGCGCCATCATGGTGCTGTTCCTGTTCGTCATCATGTTGCTGGGAGCGGAACAACTTGCGCCAGGCAAAGTCATCCCCGCGCAAAAATGGGTGGCGGGCGGACTGGCGTTCATCCTCGTTGCAGAGACGGTCTATCTGCTGGCCTTCCGCGGTGTGCCGACGGGCAACATCGTCCAGCCCGAAGCGGCAGTCAACAGCGTGGATTTCCTGCGTCAGATGGGCATGGCGCTCTTCAATGAATATCTCCTGCCGTTCGAGATCACGTCCATCCTGTTGCTGGTTGCTATGGTCGGCGCGATCGTGTTGACAAAGCAGGAAAAAGGAGGGCAGAAATAATGGTTCCCGTTAATTACTACATTATTCTCTCTGCGATCTTATTCACCATCGGCGCTCTGGGAGTTCTTGTCCGCCGCAACCCGTTGATCATTTTCATGTCCATCGAGTTGATGCTGAACTCGGCCAATCTTGCGATGGTGGCTTTTTCCAGCGCGATCAAAAGTTTCAGCGGACAGATCTTCGTCTTCTTCGTCATCGCGGTCGCGGCGGCGGAGGTGGCGGTCGGTCTGGCGTTGATCGTGCAGATTTTCAAGTCCCGCCACAGCATCAACGTGGACGATATGAACAGCCTCAAGGGATAATCCATGGAAAATTACGGTTTTCTGTATCTTGCTCCCTGGCTGGTCTTTTTTCCAGTCATCGGGCTGTTGATCAACATTATCTTTGGCAAACGCTTCTCAGAGAAGGCCATCGGCTGGACGGCTTCGGCGGCTTCGGGCGCGGCGTTTGTCGTCAGCGTGTTGCTGGCGTACTCGGTCTCTGCCGCGCACGGTGAGACGTTACGCTGGACTCTCGCCCCGTGGATGCACGTCGGCGACCTCGCCATCGACTGGACGTTCCGCGCCGACTCGCTCTCGACCACGATGATGCTGGTCGTCTCGGGCGTGGGGACTCTCATCCACATCTACGCCATCGGTTACATGCACGAAGATGTCCGCTTCAAATCAGACCTCGGGCGGTATCGCCGTTTCTTCGTCTTCCTCAACCTCTTCATCGCCATGATGATGATCCTCGTCAGCGGCGACTCGTACATGATGCTCTTCGTCGGTTGGGAGGGCGTGGGACTCTGCTCCTTCCTCCTGATCGGCTTCTGGTACGACATGGACACGCTCGGACGTCCCTCGTGGGCGAACTCGAACGCCGCCAAGAAAGCCTTCGTCACCAACCGCATCGGCGACTTCGGCTTCCTCATCGCGGGCTTCATCATGTTCTGGTATTTGAAATCGTTCCAATTCGACCAGGTCTTTGAAGCCGCCAAGTCCATGCCGCCTGAGATCATCGTTGCCATCACGCTCTTCATGTTGATCGGCGTGGCGGGCAAGTCGTCGCAGATTCCGTTCTACGTCTGGCTCCCCGACGCGATGGCTGGCCCGACGCCCGTCTCGGCGCTGATCCATGCCGCGACGATGGTGACGGCAGGCGTTTATCTCGTTGCCCGTTCCGCTCCGCTGTACACGCTCGTTCCGCAGGCGCAATACATCGTGGCAATGACAGGCGCGGTCACCGCGCTCTTCGCTGCGACGATTGCCGTCGGTCAATATGATATTAAGAAAGTGCTGGCCTACTCGACCATCAGTCAACTTGGCTTCATGGTCGCGGCGGTTGGCATGGGCGCGTTCGTGGCGGGGATGTTCCACCTCGCGACGCACGCTTTCTTCAAGGCTCTGCTCTTCCTCTCGGCGGGTTCGGTCATCCTTGGACTGGAACGCGGGCATCATCATCTTGCTCACCACGGACACGGTGACCATCACGAGGAAGTCTTTGACCCAGGCGACATGCGTAATATGGGCGGACTCCGCAAGACCATGCCTGTCACCTTCTGGCTCTATATGATCGGGACTCTCGCTTTGGCGGGCATCTTCCCGTTTGCGGGTTTCTGGTCGAAGGATGAGATTCTCCTCGACGCCAGCCTGCACTATCCGACCGTTTATATTTTGCTCACCATCGCGGCCTTCTTCACGGCGTTTTACATGGGACGTCAGATTTGGATGGTTTTCTTCGGCGAGCCTCGTCACGAAGCCGCCGCGCACGCGGAAGAAAGCAAACCCATCATCACTGCTCCGTTGATGGTGTTGGCCGCGCTCTCCATTTTGGGCGGCGCGCTCAACCTGCCATTCGATGGTTTCCACAATCTCGGTCACTGGCTGGAGCACACTCTTCATGAAGTGGAAGCCTTGCCGCTCAATTTGCAAGTGGCTGGAATTTCCACTCTCCTCGCAGTGATTGCAATTGTCATCTCATGGTTTATCTACGGACGTAATCCGCTCAAGAAGGGTCAGCCCGACCCGCTTAAGAAGCCGCTCGGCCTCATCTTCACGGGCATGGAAAACAAATGGTTCGTGGACGAGGGCTACTGGGCGGTGTTCGTTGACCGCTACATTGACATCTCCCGCTTCCTCGCCGACGTGATCGACTGGCGTTTCTGGCACGACTTCGTCCACGATAAAGTCATCGCGGGAACGTACAACTGGGTCTCCAACATTGCCCTCAATAAATATGCCGACCAGAAGGGCATCGACCGCTTCGCGAATTTCCTCGGCGAGGCAACGCAATGGTTATCCGCGACCACGCGTAAGGTCCAGAACGGATTCGTGCGTTCGTACGCGCTGTCCATTATGCTGGGCGTCGTCCTGATCCTTGGTTATTTACTCCTCAAGTAAAGAGGTCCGAACATGAATTTTTTCTCTGAACCCCTGACCCTGATGACTTTCTTCCCGCTGGTGGGTGTGCTCGTCTTGCTCTTCCTGCCAAGCGACAAGAAAAATATTTTGCGCTGGACGGCGCTCGTCGCCTCGCTGGTGACCTTTGGCATTTCGCTCTGGGTGCTGACGATTTTCGACGCCTCCAACCCCGACCTGCAACTGGTCGCCAAACACGATTGGATCACCGTCGCTGGTTGGAATATCCAATACCACCTCGGCGTGGATGGACTCTCCATCCTGCTCGTCCTGCTGACAACCTTCCTCACCCCGATCTCAATCCTTTCCACGTGGACGGCGGTGGAGGAGCGCGTGAAGGACTTCATGATCTTCTTCACGCTTCTCGAAGTGGGCATGCTGGGCGTGTTCCTGGCGCAGGATCTTTTCCTGTTCTACATTTTCTGGGAGTTCACCCTCGTCCCGATGTATTTCCTGATCGGCATCTGGGGCGGTCCGCGCCGCATCTACGCGGCCATCAAGTTCTTCCTGTATACGATGGCGGGTTCCATCCTGATGCTGTTGGCGATTCTGTTCGTTGGCATCATGGCGGGGACGTTCTCTGTGCCTGACCTGGCGGCCAATCTCTCTGGCATGTACGCCAGCGGACTGATCGACCCAAAGACGCAGATGATGTTATTCGTGGCCTTCGCCGCCGCGTTTGCTATCAAGGTCCCGATGTGGCCGCTCCACTCGTGGCTGCCCGATGCACACGTGGAAGCGCCAACCGCTGGTTCCGTCATCCTGGCGGGCGTCCTGCTAAAGATGGGTACCTACGGTTTCCTGCGCTTTAACATTCCGCTCTTCCCAAATGCGACCATCGCGGCCGCCCCGTGGATCGCGTTGCTCGCCACCATCGGCATCATTTACGGCGCGGCGGTTTCGTACGCGCAATCGGATGTCAAGAAACTTGTTGCGTATTCATCCGTGTCCCACCTCGGCTTTGTCATGCTCGGCATGTTCGCGTTGAACGCGCAGGGCATCTCTGGCGCGATTTTGCAGATGATCAACCACGGTCTCAGCACGGGCGCGTTGTTCCTCCTCGTTGGCATGATCTATGAGCAGACGCACACCCGCGAAATTAAAGTTTATGGTGGGTTGTGGAAGGTCACGCCGATCTTCGGCTCCATCATGCTCATCGTAGCGCTCTCCTCGATGGGCTTGCCTGGACTCAATGGCTTCGTTGGTGAGTTCACCATCCTGCTCGGCGCATGGGGCGCGGGCATGGAAGGCGGATCGTTCGCCCCGATGGGAGGCGTCTGGTGGGCGGGACTATCCGCTCTCGGCGTCATCATGGCCGCCATTTACATCCTGTTCATGTTCCAACGCATGTTCCTCGGTCCGCAAGGCGAGATCGTGGACGAGGTCAAGAAGCACGGACATGCCCTCCGCGACCTGAACTGGCGCGAGATCGTCACTGTTGCACCACTCCTCATCTTCATCTTCTGGATCGGCCTCTACCCCGCGCCGTTCTTCAACCTCATGGCCCCCGCCGTGGACAAGATGGTTGCCGCCCTGCAAACCGCCGCGATGGCAATGCCGTAACCCTGGTGGCTAACCGCTAATAGCCAAGAGCTAAATATGCCCCAATCAATTGATTTTCAAACCATCCTCCCGCTGATCATTCTCACCGTCTGGGCCTGCGCGCTTTTGCTGGTGGATCTCTTCATCCCCAAAAGCCAGAAGTGGATCACCGCCTTTCTCGCCGCCTCGGGTCTGGCAATTACCCTTGGCGTCACACTTGCGCGCATCGGCAGTCCATCTATAACAGGCTTCAGTGGCATGGTCGTGCAGGATGGCTTCTCAACCTTTCTCAACGCCCTGCAACTCGTCTGCGGCCTGCTCGGCGTGGCGCTGGCCTTCGGCTACGTCAAACGCATGGGTATCGAGCGCGGCGAATACTATACTCTCCTGCTCTTCAGCGTCATTGGCATGATGCTCATGGTGCAGGCCGCCGATCTCATCGTTGTCTTCCTCGCCCTCGAACTGCTCTCCATCCCGCTCTACGTTCTCGCGGCCTTCAACCGCGCGCGACAAACATCTGAGGAAGCGGGACTCAAATACTTCCTACTCGGAGCCTTCTCGACGGGATTTGTCGTCTACGGGATCGCGCTGGTCTTCGGCGCTACAGGGACGACCAGCCTGGCGGGCATCCTCGCTTCCGCCTCAAGCGGGACCTCGAGCCTACTCCTGACCATCGGCGCGGCCCTCATCCTGGTCGGCTTCGCCTTCAAAGTGGCGGCCGTCCCCTTCCACATGTGGACGCCTGACGTGTATCAAGGCGCGCCGACCTCCGTCACTGGCTTCATGGCCGCGGGCGCCAAGATTGCGGGCTTCGCCGCGTTGTTGCGCGTCTTCTCGACAGCCTTCACC
>JAYRVQ010000495.1:0-3107 GCA_041918465.1 Anaerolineales bacterium | reverse complement strand
TCAATGGCGCGGTGGGTGTCATTGGCCTCGAGCGCGACGCCGAGCAAAAAGACCGCGCTCCCAGCCTCGATAAATATTTTGTCGACACGGGCGCAACCAGTGCGAAGAACTCCCCTGTCAAAGTTGGCGACGCGGCGGTTTATGATTCCACCTTTCTCGACCTCGGTGACCGCGTCGTCTCGAAGTGTCTCGATGACCGCGTTGGGGTGGCGCTCCTCGTCGAAAGCCTCCGCAACTTCAAGTCCAGTGTGAACGAAGTTTGGTACGTGTTCACCGTCCAGGAGGAAGTTGGCGGACGCGGCGCGGGGCCTGCTTCCTATGGCATCGATCCCGATGTCGGCCTGGCAGTGGACGTTACAATTGCAAACGACCTGCCGAACACGCGCGAGCGAAATCCCATCTTGCTCGGAGGCGGTCCCGCCATCAAAGTGAAAGATTCGGGCGTGATCGCGGACCCGCGCATCGTTGAGGCGATGACGCGTCTCGCGGAGAAGGATCGCATCCCGCACCAATTCGAATTGGTCGAAACCATCGGCACGGACGCGCGCATGATCCAGATAACGGGTTTGGGCGCACAGGCAGGCGGACTTGCCATCCCTCTGCGCAACCTGCATTCGCCATCGGAGATGATCGATATGGTTGATGTAAAGAACGCGGGACGATTGCTCGCCGCATTTTTGCGTTCAACTGATCTGTGATCGCGAGTGCGTCGCACCTTCACTTTGGGATCATCTCGCGAAATGGGATTTGTCTTCGTTTGGACAATTCTGTTAAACTAGGTGCGACGCACCCTGAGACTTGAAATGTATCCTCGCCAAATCCTCGCTTCGTTTCTGACCCTTGGCCTGCTCGCGGCTTGCGGACGCGTTCCCCTCACTGCGAATCCCTCCCCGCTTCCTGAGTCAACTGCCACTTCCACACCTCCCGCGCCAACGCAACATCTCGCGCCGTTCTTTCTGCGCGTGTGGGTGACGCCGCGCTTTGACCCTGCCCGCGACCCGTTGTTGCAAGCACGCCTCGATTTGTTTCTTGCCAACCACACGGGACTTGAAATCGAAGTGCGCGTGAAGGAAGAATCCAGCCTGCTCGAATCTCTGGAACTGACAGCCTTCGCCGCGCCGGCCGCCTCTCCCGACCTGATCGCCCTTCCGCGCGCGGACCTCGAAGCCGCGGCCGCGCGAGGACTGGTTCAGCCATTGGATGCATCCCTACTCGGCGACGCGGGCTGGCATCCGTTGGCGCGCTCGTTGAGTCGCGTCCACGATGCAGTCTATGGTCTGCCTTTCGCTTTGAACGCGCTGGTGCTGGCCTCCTCTGCGAGTGAGCCAGCAGGCAACTGGCAGGATGCGCCTGAATCGGGCGTGCTGGCTTTCAATTCTACCGACGCGTCATTTCCACTGGCGTTGTACCTTTCGGCTGGCGGCCAGTTGACTGACGCAAATGGAAATCCCGCGTTGGATGAAGCAGTGTTGACTCGCATCCTGACGTTTTTTGCGCGTGAGAATCTCGCGGCGTGGGAATCGGAGGCGGAGGTCGTCTCGTCGCTGGGGCAGGGGAACGTGGTTGCCGTCGGGTGGGCGGAAGGTTTTTTAAACGGCGGACAGGCGGAGGTCAGGTTGGAGGCGTTGCCCGGGCTGGAGGGTACGCCCGCGACGTTGGTCACATCCTGGGGCTGGTCGGTGGCGAGCGCGGACGTCGAACATCAAAAACTGGCAATCGAGTTGGCGGAATGGTTGACGGCGGATGAATTTCTCGGCGAGTGGGCTTTGTCACTGGGGTTTTTGCCGCCGCGCGAGGACGCGCACTGGAAGTTGCTGCTGGATTCTGCGCGCCCTGCCCCACCTGCGGAATTAACGGATGTGGTCGCGCCGATTTTGCGTGAGGCGGTTTTGAGTGTGCTGAACGGTGTGCCGCCAGAAGCCGCGGCGCGCACTGCCAATGAATCTTTGAAATGATTTTACGAAAGGCAAAAATAGACAGGCTCCCGATCTTGGGAGCCTGTTTGCTTATTTCTTTTTTCTGGTTTCTTCCACCATCGTCACGTCAGTTTCGGGTTTTTCCTTCTTTGCGGTGAAGAAGGCGATTCCTGCGCCGAGGGCGAATGCGCCCGCGGAACCCGCGCTGGAGAAGACGGTCAACGCGATGAGCAGACCGAAGAAGCCCAGCGCGAGCGCCATCTGCAATTGCCAGTTGCTTTTAGGATAGGCCTCCAGGAAGAAATGGGCGAGTCCCAGACCGACAAAAAAGAATCCCACTGCGCTGAGCAGGTGACCGAAGATGCTGATGATGTCGTTCAGGGTGTAGAGAAAATCATTCATTTGTGTTGCTCCTTTTTGAGATTTGATTTACAGCCATGCCCACAGCATCCAGAAGATGACCATCAGGATGCCGATGCCGAAACGCGCCGCAAAGGACGCGCCCCAGCCGATCATGAATACCCGCGCTGATTCCCTGGCTTGTTTCCAATCGCGGAAGCGCAGGTATTCCAGTCCCAACAACGAGAGTGGGGAGGCGATCAGTCCCACCAGCGGAGTGAAGAAGAGACTGACCAGAATGCCCACCGCGTAGCATAGCAGGATGGTTTTCCACGGTATTTCGTGCCCGCGCATTTTGGAGGCGATGATGATGTTATCTAGCACATTTCCGCCGACCATCAAAATCGTGATGAGCGCGAATAGGAACCAGTCTATCCAGCCCATCAATCCGCTGGCGGATTGGACGAGGGCATAGATCAATGTTGCCAGCCACATCACCGTCAGCCCGGGGAAGACGGGAATGATTAATCCAAACAGTCCCACCAGCAGGAAGAAGAGGGTGAGGGTTTGGACAATGACCTGAAACCAGAAGGGGAAATCAATGGACATTGTAGTTTGATGGTTGGGTGGTTTGAATGTTAAGCAAATATACGCATGATGTACGAGTGCGTCGCACCGGATAGCTTGTATGAAATCTTCGGGTAAGGTGCGACGCACTTAGCGTGGGGCTATGGTTTGATTATATCAATCCCGCCCATCCACGGACGCAAGACTTCGGGGACGACGATCGAGCCATCGGCCTGCTGATAGTTTTCCATGACGGCGATCAGCGTACGCGGCAGACCCAACCCC
>JAYRVQ010000494.1:0-4091 GCA_041918465.1 Anaerolineales bacterium | reverse complement strand
TCAATTCGCGAAGGCGGCGCGCCGCCTATTCCGTATGAGCAACACATCGGCGTGACGCGTGCCACATTCGCGGCGGTGGAATCGATTCGGAGTGGCAAACCCATTTCAATCTAATGAATTCCCACTTCAACTTCCTCGCTCCGTTTTACGACCGCGCCATCCCGTTCGAACGACTGGAGCAGACTCTCAAAGTTTTGGACTTGCCCCACGCCGGGACTCTGCTCGACGCGGGCGGCGGGACGGGACGCGTGGCCGAGGCGCTTCGTCCGCATGTGGGATCGGTCATCGTCGCGGATGTTTCGCGCGGAATGCTCTCACAGGCGCGGCAAAAGGGACTGGCCGCGTCCTCCGCAGAAACCGAGCGATTGCCCTTTGCAGATGGAACCTTCGACCGCGTGTTGATGGTGGACGCGTTGCACCACGTTATCCATCAGGGCGAGACCGTCCGCGAACTTTTCCGCGTGCTCAAGCCAGGCGGACGGCTCGTCATCGAGGAACCCGACCTGCGGACGTTCGCTGTCAAGTTGATCGCGGTGGCCGAAAAACTCGCGCTAATGCGGAGTCACTTCTTGTCGCCGCCGCAGATCGCGTCGTTGTTGCCTCCCGCCGCGCAGGTCAAGGTGGAAGCGGAGGAGCATACGGCCTGGGTCATCGCGGAAAAATAATGTGGAGCGGGATATCCTTCGGGTACGATGTGGCATCCCGCTGAATCACAAATATGGACTACCTCCTCCAGCTCCGTCAACTGATTGGTCATCGTCCCATTCTCATGGTCGGCGCGGCGATCCTGGTTGTGGATTCCGAGAATCGCCTGCTGATGCTCAAACGCTCCGACAGCGGCTGTTGGGGATTGCCAGGCGGCGCGACCGAACTTGGCGAAGTGGTGGAAGACGCCGCCAAGCGCGAGACACGCGAAGAGGCGGGCATCGAAATCGAAGAAATGTTGCTGTTCGGCGTGTTCTCGGGACCAGAATTGTATTACAAGTATCCAAACGGCGATGAAGTTTATAATGTCACCATTGTTTATCTTTCCCGCGCTTGGCGTGGACGGGTGACGCTCAACGAGGAGCACACCGAATGGCGCTGGTTCCTCGCGAATGAAATTCCCGAAGACGTGAGTCCGCCCATCAAACCAGTGATCGAAAAATTTAAACGCCAGTTTTTCATGGAGAAATGAATGCGAATCCGTTCCGCGGCCATCCTGATTCAAAATAATTCGCTCGCCCTCATGGAACGTCACCGCGCGGGGATGCATTATTTCACCTTCCCCGGCGGCGGTGTGGACGCAGGTGAGACTCCCGAACAGGCTGTTGTCCGCGAGGTGAGCGAGGAATTGGGTGTGGAAGTAAAAGTCATTCGTCTGGCCGCGGAGGCCTGGTTTCGCGGCAATCAGCAATTTTTCTTCCTCGTCGAACAGATGGGTGGGGAGTTTGGAACAGGCGCGGGGGAGGAGTACGCGTCAGACCATGATCCAGCCCGCGGGACGTACGAACCGATGTGGATGTCGCTTGCAGAGGTATCTGTCAAAAATGTCCTGCCCCAGGCGGTTGCCGAGTTGGTGATCCAATCGCATCCCGAAAATTGGCCTGCCGAACCGATCGTCATCCACGAACAGGAACGATGAAGGCCACACGTCCCGCCATCCAAAAATATTTCGATTTGCTTGCCGATACACCGCGACGATTGACTGCCGCGACTGCGGGGGTGGACGAAGCCCGCTTGCGCCTCAAACCCGACCCTTCGGGTTGGTCCGCGTTGGACATCCTCGCGCACCTGCGAGCCTGCGCGGACGTGTGGGGCGCGTTCATCGAAGCGATGCTTGCGAACGAGGAACCCACCCTTCCCAACATCCATCCGCGCCAATGGCTCACGCGGACAGATTATGTGGAAACTCCATATTTCGAATCGTTTCAGTTGTTTTCTGCCCAGCGCGAGAAATTATTGAAAACCTTGAAGACCCTGCAATTTGATGGCTGGTCGCGCGGCGCAGAAATCGGCGGGCGCAGGCATACGGTCTTCACGCAGGCACGGCGGATGGCGAAACACGAAGCAGAGCATTGTGGACAGATCGAAAAAGAATTGAAAAATCACCCGAAGTCGTGATGCTTCGGGCGATTGGTCTAATAATGGAATTCCTTGATATCAGAATCCTTGATCAAGTAGCGGATGAATTTTTCCTGGGCCTGGGGGGAGCCAATGACGGCCCATTTGCAGAGCATATCTCCATGTTTTTTATAGTGCCGGTGGTATACAACCTTCAATCCCATCTCCTTAAGCACAACATGGATTGCATCCAGTTTCTCGAAACTGACCGGAAAGACGATATCGTAAGTATTCTCTTCAATCAGTCCGTCAATGGCGTGTTCAAGGGGAGGAAAGACCCACAAGATCACCATGGTCGCGGCGGTTATCATTGCGCCGAAAATGAATTCACCACTTCCCATCGTCATGCCAATGGCGGCCGTCAACCAGATGGTGGCGGCGGTGTTCAACCCGGCCACACGCAGTCCATCGCGTAGGATGGCGCCCGCGCCGAGAAAGCCAACACCTGAAATGATCGTGGCCGCCATGCGCGAAGTTTCTCCATCCTTGGCAAGGTTTTCAGAAAGAATTGTGAACAAGGCCGCGCCGGTGCAGATAAAAACCATTGTGCGAAATCCTGCCGCTTTATCGCGCAGTTCGCGCTCCAGCCCGATCAATGCACCAGCCAGCAGGGCCGCGCCTACCCGGATAATATCAATAATGGCGACATCTGCAAGATTCATGTTGCCTCTCCTCTTTAATTGTTTTTCCTCTGCGAATATCCCATCTCGTGATGGCGGATAATTTAGAGCATTATACTCCGCATTTTAGATACAAAAACGCCGCTCGAAAGGAGCGGCGTGGTATTGAAAATCCGCGTGGCTAATACTTGAATTCTTTTACTGCTGGTTCTTCGAGCAAATACTGGATGAATTTTTCGTGCGCCTCGGGCTTTCCAAATGTGGCCCAACGACAGCGCAATCCATCGGATTCCTTGAAGAGTTGGCGGTAAATGGGTTTCAATCCCGTGCCCTTCAAGGCGGATTCAATTATGGTAATTGTTTCTTTTCCTCCCGCAATGGAGGCTTCATACGAGCGCTCCTCGCGGATCTTATCCACGGCATGTTCGAAGGCGGGGAAAATCCAAAGTACGATCAGTGAGAGAAGGGTTACCAATCCGCCAAAGAGGAACTCGCCTGCGCCAAAGGCCATGCCGATGGCGGCCGTCAGCCAGATGGTGGCGGCGGTGGTCAGGCCAGCCACCTTCATCCCGTCCCGCAGAATGGCGCCTGCGCCGAGGAAGCCGATACCCGTCACAATGTTGGCCGCGATGCGGGTGGAGTCGTCATCTCCTCCAATGTTGTGGGAAAGGATCGTGAGCAGGGCCGCGCCCGCGCCGATGAAGATCAGGGTGCGGAAGCCCGCGGACTTGTCACGAAATTCGCGTTCCAGCCCGATAAGTCCACCCGCCAGCATGGCGAGTGCAACACGCAAAATATCGGATAAAGCAAGTTCTGTCAAATCCATAGATCAACCCATCCTTCCGGTAATATAGGACTCGGTGAGTTCCTCTTTCGGCTTCATGAACATTTGCTTCGTATCCGAAACTTCCACCAACTCACCCAGCCAGAACAACCCCGTAATGTCTGAGACGCGCGCCGCCTGTTGCATGTTGTGCGTCACGATGACGATGGTGTAGTCCTGCTTCAACTCGGCGATCAATTCTTCGACTCGCAAGGTCGCGACGGGGTCGAGCGCGGACGTGGACTCGTCCATCAGGATCACTTCAGGCTGAACCGCAATGACGCGCGCAATGCACAGACGTTGCTGTTGCCCGAGTGCGAGGCTGAGCGCGTCATCTTCCAATTTGTCTTTGACATCGTCCCATAGCGCGGCGCGTTTTAAACTTTCCTCCACCAATCCCTGCAACTGACTCTTGCTCCCCGCCCGTCCCGTCACGCGCGGACCGAAGGCCACGTTGTCGAAGATCGTCTGCGGGAACGGGTTGGGTTTTTGGAAGACCATGCCCACCCGTTGACGGAGGTCCACCACGTCCATCCCCGCCGCGT
>JAYRVQ010000493.1:0-4465 GCA_041918465.1 Anaerolineales bacterium | reverse complement strand
AGGGTGGCAAGCATCTCGGGAGTCCGTTGCCAGAAATAGGTGCGCGCCCCGCGTCGGTCGGAGACATCCACTTCGAGCGGAGTCGCGTACGCCTTCGTGAAGCGGACGTCCGACTGCACGCCCAAATTTTCCAGTTGGCGCGCCAGCGCGTGGCCGCGCGGGTCGTCGCCGACCGCCGTCCCGATCATGCCTGTCGCCACGCCCCACTGACTTAAACAACCCGCGATGATGGCGGCGTCATCAAAAACAAATTCCTTGATCTCCTTTACCATCACGCCCGTGTTGTGACGCGGGAAACGGTCCACGGTCATGATGGCGACGGGAGTTAACATTCCAAAGCCAACGTAATCAAGTTTACTCAAATTCAATCCTATCCAATCGCTTCATCCATCTCCTGCAAATACCAGCGCAGGAAACGGTCAAGGTTATATTCTTTATACACCGAAAGCGGGCCTGGCGTATACGCACTTGAGTTCACGCCTTTCTGCTGGTTGACGCAGATACCCCAGTCCTGCTCGGCGGTCATCAGCCAGAAGGGAAGCAGTTTGTTGAGATCGTAATCCTTGCCTTCCTCGGCTTTTTCATCCACCAGCCAGATCATGCGGATGGCGGTGTGGTCGAGACTGGTGGGAGTCAACCGCACGGATACGGCATGGTCGCAACTGGCGTGGATCCAAAAATTGGGCAGGGTGCGGACTCGCATCGTCCCGACCTCGGGGTCGGTGTAATCGCCCATGAGCGGTGCCACCTGCTGGCCGTCCATCGTCTCGCTGACAAACCCCTCCACCAGCGGAGTCCGATTCGCCCCCCACCAAATCCCATTATCGGGATCGGGAAATGGAGTCATCCCCGTCTCGGAGCGGATCGTCATCCCCTGCGCTGCCAACTTGACCTCGAGTCGCTCCGTCACCCGATCCAGTTCCTCGGCGACGCGCGCGACAGTGTCATCCGCGTTAAAGTGATCGAAGTTCGCCTTGGTATATTGCGGATGGTTGACGTTGCAGTGATAGCACTCGCGGTTGTTCTCCCAGACCAGTTTCCAATTGGAATGGACATCGAAGTCCATGATCTTCGCCACTTTTGCGCGGGCGAGTCCCTGCGGACGCGCGACAGGCGCAATCGTCTCGTACGCAGCGTCGAAGTCCATCGGTTCTTTGGCGAGGCTGACCCAGATCATGCCTTCCACTTCGCGGGCGTGGGCGCGATGCAGTCCATATTGGGATTTATCCAACTCCTCCTGCATCCCGCGCACCAGCACGAGTTTTCCGTCGCGGCCATAGGTCCACTGGTGGTAGGGACAGATGAAACGCTTGACGTGTCCCTGCGCCGCCTCACAGATCACCGAACCGCGGTGTCGGCAGACGTTGTAGAACGCGTTGACTTTTCCACTGTCATCGCGGACGATGATAAGCGAGTCATTGCCGACATCATACAAAAAGTAATCGCCCGCGTTTGGAATCTGGCAGGAATGCCCCGCGAATAGCCAGCCCGCGCGCCAGACAAATTCTATCTCAGCGCGGTAGAGCAACTCATCGTGATAGAAGTCCCGCGGCAGTCCGTGGTTCGGCTGGCGGGAAGCGATGAGGGTTTGGAGGGAGGTGATTTCGTTTGGAGTAAGAGAGAACATTTGGGGAGTCCTTTTGAAACGGTAAATTGGATAATTGGTAAATGGTAATTGGTAATTGCGTTGAGGGGTTTTTCGCAGGTGAGTCTATTGATCACGAAGCCAGTGATAACGAGAATGGATGTACTCTATCCAGGATTTTAGTTCAGGTAGTTGAGTTGGTGATAGATTTCCAAAAAGTTTTTCTGTGCTGAAACTGATAAACCTTCCTTCGGTTCTCACCAGTCTTGCCCAAATGCCTGTTGCGGATTTGCCGAGTTTCTCCAATGCTGGTGAGGTGACTCTGCGAAAATCTTCGTTGCGGGCTGGCGCGATGTGCAAAACGCTGACAATATCCGCGCCCATTTCACGCGCCTTCTCCATTTCGTTCGCTAAAAACTGCTGGCGCATAAATTGATAGAACGGCTCGTAGAAAAGAGAATCAAAACCTGGCAGACTATCTTTGTTGATCGGGCAATCACTCTCTTCAAAAAGGTGGCGGTAGATCTCCGTTCGGTCTGTGCCACTGTCGGAATATTTTAGAAAACTGCCACCGTAAGACTCAGTGTATTTCCATTCGATCAAAACGACCTGTCGCTTTTTATCCTTGCGCTCAAACATCACGATAGCATCGGCGCTCGTGCAATTTGCCCCGCGTGTGCGTTGACCGCTTCGGGATATTCTCTCGCCAAGATAATTTTCCTGGCCAATCCACTCGAAGGAAACATAACTTCCGTTTTCGATTGGAAGCATTTTTTCGATATCAGGGTATACAAGGCGGAAAACTTGCGCCAGTTCATTCGGCTTGTCTGCAAGCGGGAAGAGAAGATTCACACAGCAAACCTGCGAATCACAAAGATGATTACTCGGCTTCCCTTTTAACCCATCGTGCCATTTAATTCCATGTTCGGAAAAGTGCGAAACTGCCGTTTCTCGAATCTCTGGGACAAGGTTTTGCTCGGCACGCTCAACAGGCAAACAGAAGGCGCGCGGCTTGCCTTTGTAAACGCCTTCCGACCGCGCCGAATCGGAGAAATACGGCGACGCGGCTCTGAAGTGCGCCTGTTTTATTTTTTCAGCTTCGAGAAACTTGCCCATCGAGTCTCTCTTTTTCTACAGCATCTAGTCTCCCCTCTCCCAGAAATGGGAGAGGGGTCGGGGGTGAGGGCCATTACGCTCTTAGCCTTTCACCTTTCGCAACAAACAACACGGTGGCGGTCACTTCCACCATCTTGCGGCCTTCGATCAATTCGGCTTCGAAGCGGTTGCCTGTTTTCGCGAGTTCAATCGGCAGGTAGGCATACAAAATATTCTTCTTCAACGTGTAGCCCCATCCCCCACTGCGGACGCGGGTCAGCACCTTGCCTTCGTGGTAGATGGCCTCGCCGCCATAAATCTGGGTGTACTCGTTCCCGTCCACAGTCAGCGTGCAAAGTTTGCGCTTCGCACCTTCGGCCTTTTGTTTGGCGAGCGCGGCCTTGCCGACGAAGTCCTTCTTGTTCAAGTCCACGCAGAAGCCGAGACCGCCTTCGTAGGGCGTCTCCAGTTGGGTCACGTCGGCGGTGTAATAACGATAGCCTTTTTCGAGACGGAGCGCGTCCAGCACTTTGTAGCCGCCGACCTCGATGCCGAATTCCTTGCCTGCTTCGAGCAGCATGTCCCAGACCATTGTTGCACGATTGTGGGGAACATACAACTCCCAGCCGAGTTCGCCCGCGTAACTGACGCGTTGGGCATAGACCTGCATGCCGTTAATCGAAATCGGTTTTGTCATCAGGTAGGGATGCGCTTCATTCGAGACATCGTCGCTCGTCACTTTCTTCAACACCTCGCGCGCCTTCGGTCCCCACAACGGGAGACACGCCCACTCTTCGCTGATATCGCGAATCTTGACATCACCATCGGCCTCGTCCACGTGCATCTCCAGCCACGAGCGGTCATTGCCGATGAAAGCCGCGCCCGTGATGACCCAGAATCGGTCCGCGCCGAGACGCGTCACGGTCACATCCGCTTCGACGCCGCCGTTCGTGTTGCAGAACTGGGTGTAGGTCGCGCTTCCAATCGGCTTGTCCATCTCGCTGACAGCGACGCGGTTAAGCAACGCCAACGCGCCCGCGCCGCTCACTTCGATCTTGCTAAACGGCGTCAGGTCATAGAGACAGACGCGTTCGCGCGTGGCGACGTGTTCTTTTTCGAGACGGTCGAAGTACGGAGCCTTGACCCATCCGCCCCAAGCGCGCTGGTCCTCGCCCATGCGGCGGGACGGTTTGCCTGGGTTGTAGTAGTTGACGCGCTCCCAGCCAAACTTTTCGCCGAAGACCGCGCCCATTTCGAGTTGTCGATGATAGACGGGACTCGTCCGATGCGGACGCGCCCACTCGAACTCGTCGTTCGGGAAGCGCAGGCGGTAGTAATACTTCACGCTCTCTTTCGTCCGTTCCGCCGCGTAAAGCGGATCGCTGTAGTAATTACTGAAGCGCGTCGCCTTATATTGGTACACATCCATCGTAGGCTCGCCGCCGATGATCCACTCAGCCAACACTTTCCCGACTCCGCCCGCGCCGCCGTACCCATTGAGCGAGAAGCCCGCCGCCATCCACATGCCGCGCACGCCCGCCATCGGTCCCAGCACGGGCTGACAATCGGGTGTGTACGCGCCTGGGTGACAGACCAGCGTGATAATGCCCGCCTGATCGAGGAATGGGAGGCGACGGATCGCGCCCTCGAGGAGTTGCTCGAAGCGGTCCATATCGGACGGGAGGGTGGTCCCGCCATGCTCCCACGGCGCGCCATCCACCCACCTAGCCAGCGGATTCGGCTCGTAGCCGCCGATGACCAGTCCGCCCTGCTCCTGTCGCATGT
>JAYRVQ010000492.1:0-2770 GCA_041918465.1 Anaerolineales bacterium | reverse complement strand
GCCTGCCAGATGGCGATATTGCCGCCTTCCACAAACGGTTCGAAGAATGCAAAGAAAAAACTACCGATGGCCCACACAAGGACAGCTTGACCGAGTCCCAGCCACAGGATGCCAAGCAGACAAGCCGCCGCGCCGCCGATGAGAATATTGTGGACGCGACGCTTCGCCCCGCCCCACAGACTCAGGATCACGCCTCCCGCCACGCCGCCAACTGCTCCCGTTGATTGGACGGTTGCCAACGCTGATTCGCTGTTCCCCGTCCCGCTTAGGACAAGCGGAGCCATGAGCGTCGCGCCAATGGCGAGGAAAATCCCCGTCAGCATGAACAGGACGGTCAACGCGCGCAGGCTGGGTTTGCCAAAGACATATCGAAAGCCGAAGATAATCTCCTGCAGAAGAGTCCCGCGATTTTGCCGACCCGTTTCTGTCTGTTGGGGTTGCGGCACGCGGATGAAAATCAGAGTCCCGAAAGCGAACAGGAAGGTCGCCAGGTCAATCAGCATGATGCCGTCCATGCCGAGCCTGACAAGCAACGCCGCGGCAAAGATGGGAGCCAGAATCCCGGACAGGGCGCGCGCCGAACCGAGCATCCCTTCTGCGCGGGCATAATCTTCCTTCGAGAGCATGGTGGTCACCGCCGCGGCATAGGCAGGATACTGGAAGGCCGTAAAAAATCCGGCCACAACGCTGACGATGTAAATGTGCCAAACCTGCAAATCGCCGAACTTGAAAATCAACAACACTGTCAGCGTGGCAAGCGCGGCGGCAAAATCGCTGAGTAACATCACCAGTTTGCGATTCCAGCGATCCACCAGCGCACCCGCGATGGGAGTCAAAAGAACGGTGGGAAGAAAGGCGAAGAAACTGATGGTAGCCAGCGCCGAGACTTTCCCCGTCTTTTCCCAAGCCCAAATAGTGAATGCGAACCAGGTCATCGCGCTCCCTACGAGCGAGACGATCTGTCCGAACCAGAGAAGAGTAAACGTGCGCATACCTGTAGGTTTCATGGAATGTTCTTTACAGTCTGGTTGTAGAATTTTGCGACGCTGTCCATAAAACTATACCACGCCTCATTAACGAAGGAATGACGTTCCCCTTCATAGGCGATCAATTTGACGGATTTCCCTGCTTCGAGAAATGCATCGAATAATTTGATGGACCATTCGGGCGGCGTCCCGGAAAACTCCTCCCCGTCCAATTCGCCGTAATGGATTTGCACCGGCGCGGTCACGTAATTTAAATGATAAAAGGGCGAGATGAGTCTCAGCGCATTTGCATCATGGGCGGCTTTGTAGTAGGCAATTTGAATCTCAGGAGGCAGATCGAGCGGGATGATGTCGGACGAATTGCAACTCGCCTGCGATTCACCATCGACCACATCGCCATAACAACCCGGCCCCCAGCGTTCCAGCACATCGGCCTGGTCCGCGCTGACAGTGGAATACAATACGGCAGCGCGAACGTTGACATCCTTCAGGGCAGGATTATCGCCAACGATGGCAAGCACTTTCATTGTCACCGCGCCGCCCATGCTGTGCCCCCACATGCCGACGCGCGTCGCGTCCGCCTGCGGGATGGAGGGGATGGCTTTCAGCAGGTTGACCACGTCAATGGCGAGGCCGGAGTAAAACAGGCTGGGACCAGAATCGGATGTGCCCCAACTGCGATAGTCGGGCGCGATGGTGAGATAGCCGCGCGTATTGAGGTATTCCGCCGCCCGGTCGGTTCCATCCCCGGACCTGAAAACGGAGCGCGCGAAATAACCGTGGTTCATCACGATGACGGGGTACGGCGGCGCGGCGCGGGTGGGGATCTGCATCACCCCGCGGATATTCAATCCATCAGAGGGATACTCGATCAGGTAACTGACAAAATCCTTCGTCTCTACGATGACCCCAATGACGGTCACTTCTCCGCTTTGATAATCGTGCGCACGCAGGCCCTCAATGGTATGTGGGTAAATGGCCTGTTGAGTTGTCAACGTGGCGGTGGGGACGATGGCAGGGGAGGGAGTCGCTGTCGGCGGGATGGGAGAAGGCGTCAGCGTGGAGGCGGCTTGGGTCGACGCGACAGGCGCGAGGTCCGAGGGAGAGGCGCCCCCTGCGGGGACCTGACGGCAGGCGGCAAGAGTCAAGCAAATAATGGCAAGGGTCAGCCGTGTGGACATTGTCCGCAATTATACATCCCACATTATTTTCGTCTCATCCGCCATATCAAAAAATGTGGGATACATGGCGGGAGGAAATGAATTGTGCTATAGTTGCGAAATCCAACCAAAAGAGGAGCAGTCGAAATGGCTATTACACTTATTTACCCTGTCAGCGGACCGATCACACAGAAATTTGGCGAGAACCCCGGTTTTTACGCGCAGTGGGGCTACCCCGGGCACAATGGCGTGGACTTTGGCATCCCGAACGGAACGCCAGTGGTGGCCGCGGCCAAAGGAACAGTGGATAAGGTTTCCTTTGAAGATGGCGGCTATGGAAATTACATCAAACTAAAGCACCTGGATGGGTCAACCACCGTTTATTACACCTATTACGCCCACTTGATGCAGGCCAGCGTGGCAGCGGGACAAAGCGTGGAGACCGCCAGCGTGATCGGCTATAGCAACAACTCGGGGGCCAGCACCGGTCCGCACCTGCATTTTGGATTGCGGAAGTCGGACCAGAGCGGATCGTACAAGGGATACATGGATCCCCTGCCCTATCTGACGGGACAGGCCGCGTCAAGCGGAGATATGCCGGGCGCGGTGGCCCTGCCCGATATG
>JAYRVQ010000491.1:0-2682 GCA_041918465.1 Anaerolineales bacterium | reverse complement strand
TAGTCACTGCCGAGAATGGCGTCGAACGTCAACGTGACAGGTTGCCCGACCGCGATGCTGTTGATATCCACTTCGGAGATCTCCACATCCACCAGCAAACTGGACAGGTCGTCCACGCGAAAGCCGACCGTGCCAGCCGTCACCTGGTCGCCCGCGAGAGGATGCACATCGGTCACCGTCCCCGCGAAAGGAGCGATGAGACGCGCCATGTTGAGGGTGGCCTGCGCGGCATTGACGCGCGCTTCCGCCGCGGTCAGATCCGCCGGGTTGGGTCCATCCTTGATGCGGTCATAGACTCGCTGGGCGTCTTCCAGTTTGGCCTTCTTGAATTCCATATCCGCTTTCGCATCTGCGAGTGTTTCCTCGTCAACCTGTTCCACCGTCACTGTTTCCACTGTGGGGACGCGCATGCCGCGAATGGTGGTGTAAACGATCCGTTCATATTCATAGTCCCCGCTCACCATCGCCTCATACAGGTCATTGGCCGCGTCGAAATCTTCCTGGGCGGCGCGCAGGGCGATCCAGGCCTGGGCGCGTGCGGTGTCTGACGCGAGCAGGTCTTCGAGCGTTTTTTGCGCGTTGAGCAGGTCCGCTTCAGCGAGGATGATATTCTGCGCGACCGTCGTCGGCGAGAGAGTCGCCAGGACGGCCTCAGCAGGCACGAGGTCCCCGACCGAAACGTTGACTTTGTCCACCGAGCCGCTGGTTTGCCAGACGAGGGTCACACTTTGGCGCGCGCGGACGGTTCCCGTCGCGCCGACCGTCGCGATCAGTTCACCTTTTTCCACTTTGGTGGTCTGGAACTGCGTCTGGGAATCTGCCCCCCCGCGCATGGCAAAGAAAACGATTGCCAGCACAAGCAAAATACCAGCCGGGATTACGATCTTTTTGTTGTTTTTCAGAAATTGCATCATACGAGTGTCCTCCGACTTGCCTATTCTACACGCTTCGTTTATACGCACAAGGCATGGATGAGCATTTTTACAAGAATCTTACGCCCACCCCATATTTTTCACACAATCAGAATGGTGACGATTGTCGTCTGGTTTGGTGACATTCTCGCCTTTGAACATCCCTGTTAGATTCGGTATCATCACAGGGTAACCCACACTACTGTTATTAAAGATGTATATTACGAGGAGAACGCCCATGCAGGCAGTCCCCAGCGAATTCCTTGACATTGACCGCAAGGCCCGCGCCAACAAACCCTTCTTCGATCTGGACCTGCGTCCGCCGGAGGAACGCACGTGCGACTTCGATGACGTCGTCATTGAATTTAACGCCGAGCGCGCCATGGTGGAAGCCGCGCGTTGTATTCATTGCCCGGACCCCGCTCCCTGTATGGTGGCCTGTCCTACACACAACGATATCCCGTCCGCCATGTGGCTGATCGAGCAGGGACGTTTCAGCGACGCCGCCAACCTGTATCACCAGACCAGTTCCCTGCCAGAAATTTGCGGACGCGTCTGCCCGCACGAAGCGCTCTGCCAGGGTTCGTGCGTGCTGAACAAGCATCACACCCCAGTCTTGTGCGGGGAATTGGAAGTGTTCGCAGTAGATTACAAACGCCGCAATGAGGGACACATCCTGTCAGTGGGTACGCCCACTGGAAAGAAGGTTGCCATCATCGGCGCGGGACCCGCTGGTTTGGGTTGCGCCGACCAACTCATTCAGAGCGGACACGAAGTGACGATTTTCGAATCCAAGCCTGCGCCGGGCGGACTGCTCGTCTATGGCATTCCCAACTTCAAACTCCCCAAGGATGTCTGGCAGGAAAAATGGGAAGAGTTCGAACGCGCGGGAGTCAAGTTCGTCCCGAACACCTACATCGGTAAAGATAAAACGATTGACGGTCTCTTCGAGGAAGGCTTCGAGGCGGTCTTCATCGGCGTCGGTTCCGAGATCGACGCGAAGATGGAAGACACTCCCGGCACTGACCTGCCCGGCGTCTTCGAAGCGACCGATTTCCTGATCCGTGGCAATGTGGAGCATGACCAACTCCCGGCAGATATGCTCAAGCCGCTGGAAATTGGCAAGCACGTGGTGGTCATCGGCGGCGGCGACACCGCTTCAGATTGTCTGCGCACCGCCCTGCGCCTCGGCGCGGAGGAAGTGACCTGCCTGTATCGAAGAACAGAAAAGGAAATGCCCGGCGGCAAAAAAGACCGCAAGATGGCAAAAGACGAGGGCGCGAAATACCGCTTCCTCACCCAACCCGTCAAATTCATTGCCGGGGAGGATGGTCGTCTGGCCGCGGTGGAATGCCTGGAAATGCGATTGGGCGAACCGGATGCCAAAGGCCGACGCAAACCTGTCCCCGTGGAAGGCTCGAATTTCAGCATCGCCTGTGACACCGCCATCCTGGCCCTCGGCTACTGGCCGGACCCGATCCTTGGCAAAACCACGCCCGGACTGGAAGTGAAAGATTGGGGGCTGATCGCCGTCAAAGATAAGAAGACCGGCTCAACGTCCCGCGAGGGCGTCTTTTCCGGCGGAGATTGCGTCACCGGACCGGACCTGGTCGTCACCGCCATGGTGGGTGGACGCAAAGCCGCCTGGGCAATCGAAGAGTATCTGCGAAATAAAAAATGACCTGCCGCGGAGGGCAGAAAAAAGAGACGGTTGAGGCCGTCTCTTTTTGTTAATCCCCCAGTGTATAATCCCTGCCATGCTTAACCGTCG
>JAYRVQ010000490.1:0-4209 GCA_041918465.1 Anaerolineales bacterium | reverse complement strand
TGGATCACATCCATCCGTAACCCCGAAGGGGTGGCATAATTCGGCGAGCCATGTCATCCCTTCGGGATTGGGTTCGGGTGCGCATTTCAACGATCTATAATCATGGCATCCCTTCGGGATTGACTCACGAATGATAAAATACCCACCTATGAAAGAATTCATCTACTCCCGCAACGCCGTCTACGAAACCTTGCGCGCCAAACGCAGGGATATGTTTGAGATTCTGATCGCCGAGGGGGCGCAGGAAAAGGGCAAGATCGAGCAGATTCTTAAACTGGCGAAGGAACAAAAGACCAGGGTGACGCGTGTGCCGCGCGGCAGGCTGGACAAAATCCCCGAGAACCATCAGGGTGTGGTTGCGGATGTGGGCGCGTATCCCTACGTGGATGTGATCGACATTATTGATCATGCCAGCCAGAAATCTGAACCACCCTTCGTGCTGATTCTTGACTCTCTGCAAGACCCGCAAAACTTCGGGACATTGCTCCGCACGGCAGAGGCGGTTGGCGTGCACGGAATCGTCATCCCGTTGGCGCGGACGGTGGAAGTCACGCCTGCGGTTGTGAACGCGTCGTCGGGCGCGAGCGAGCATCTGCTCATTGCCCAATCCAATCTCTCGCAGACGATTGACGCGCTCAAAGACGCGGAAACGTGGATCGTCGGCCTCGACCAGCACGGGGTCCAGATGGAGGCGGGCTCGCGTCACCTGCGCGGCGCGCTCGGTCTCGTCGTCGGCTCGGAGGGCGAAGGTCTGCGCGAGTTGACGCGCAAAAAGTGCGACATCATCCTGCAACTGCCGATGCGCGGGAAGATCGAATCGTTGAATGCCGCGGTCGCGGGTTCTGTTGCTTTATATCTCGCTTATCTTGCCAGACAATAGACCAGAAGACTAGAAGACCAGGAGACTACCAGACTACATGACTACCTACCATTTTCCAAAAGGCTTCCTCTGGGGAACGGCCACCGCCGCACATCAAGTGGAAGGCAACAACACCAACAATCAATGGTGGAAGTGGGAGCAGGAGGGACATACCAATGGCAAATCTGGCCTGGCTTGCGATTGGTGGGGCGGACGTTGGCGCGAGGATTTCGACCGCGCCGCGGAGGGCGGACAGAACGCGCATCGCCTGTCGGTGGAATGGAGCCGCATCCAGCCGACGCCCGATCGCTGGGACGAGGACGCGCTCGAAAAATATCGCGCCATGTTGCGCGGGTTGAAAGAGCGCGGCATCCTGCCGATGGTCACGTTGCATCATTTCACGGACCCAATTTGGCTGGGGGAAAAAGGCGGGTGGGAAACCGAAGCCGTTGTCCCGTTGTTCGAACGCTTTGTCCGCAAGACGGTGGAGGCATTGAAGGAGTACGTCTCGTATTGGTGTACGCTCAACGAGCCGAACGGATATGCACTGAATGGATTTGTGGGCGGAGGACTGAGCGGAAACTGGCCGCCCGGAAAAAATAATTTGAAACTTGCCATGCAGGTGATGGCGAACCTGATACGCGGACATACCGCCGCGTACCGCGCCATTCATGAAATCCAACCCGAGGCGCGCGTGGGGCTGGCGCTGAATTATCGTTCGTTCGTACCGCATCATTCATGGTCTCCACTGGACAGGCTTTTAACGAAAAATGCCGATACCCTGATCAACAAGGCCTTTCCGCTGACATTGTTGAATGGGACGCTGCGCACATCCATTGCCACGATCCGCATTCCCGAAGCCAAAGGCACGCAGGATTATTTCGGTTTTAACTACTACACGCGCAATCGTGTCACGTTCGATTTGCGAAGACCTGAAACTTTTTTCAGCAATGGCTTTTATGCAAAGGACGCCGAGTTGAGCGATAAAGGCTTCCTCGCCAACGAACCCGATGGCATGTTCGAGGGCTTGAAGTGGATCACGCGGACGTTCCCGAACCTGCCCATCCTTGTCAGCGAAAATGGATTCGCCGACGCAGAGGATCGCGTCCGTCCGCGCTATACGGCGCAACACATCCATCAAATGTGGCGCGCCGTCAACTTCAACTGGCCGATCAAGGGTTATTTTCATTGGTCGCTGGTGGACAACTTCGAATGGGATCAGGGTTGGACTCTGCGCTTTGGACTCTGGGCGCTCGACACTGAATCCCAAAAGCGGACGAAACGCCCCAGCGCGGACCTGTATGCGGCCATCTGTCACGAGAACGGACTCTCGTCTGAGATGATCGCCAAATACTGTCCCGAGGTGATGGAGAAATTGTTTCCGTCGTAGATACGTGGTCTCGATACGAGCGAGAGTACGCTCGCTCTACTCGACCACCAACTGATCACTGAACACTGATGACTGACTTCTCCTCTCCCCGCGTTGTTATCCGCCCCGCGTTGCCACGCGATAAAGCAGACGTGGCCGAGTTCACCAAGTTCATCTGGGATGGACACGACTATGTTGGCGAAGTATTTCCATATTGGCTTGAAGATCCGCAAGGACAATTACTCGCGGCCGAATACGCGGGGATATGCGTGGGTTGCGCGAAAGTATCGCTGATCGCGCCGGGACAGTGGTGGCTGGAAGGTTTCCGCGTTGACCCGAATTTTCAGGATCGAAGAATTGGCTCGCAATTGGACGCGGCCTGCAACGAATGGTTCGACACGCACGGCGATGGGACTCTGCGCCTGCTGACCAACTCGAAGCGCGTCAAAGTCCATCATCTGAGCGAGGAGAGGGGATTCAAGAAAATGGGCGAGGTGATTTACTTCGAGGCCGAACCGCTGGCCGAATCCACGGACGCATTTACGCCGTTCGCGCCTGAGGAAGTAAACGAGGTGGCCGCTTTCTGTCAGCGAATCACACCGGCTAATTTAATGGGAATGGGATGGAAGTTCTTCGCGCCAAATCCTGTCAGCCTGCGCGAGGCCGCAGGCGATGGATTCGCTTTTTGGTGGCGCGGACGGCTGGGATTCCTTTCAGCATGGGAGGATGTCAATGAGCGCGGGAACAGCCTCACGGTCGGGTTGGAAGCGTGCGCGGGCGGGGATCGAGTCCAGTTGCTGACGGATTTCCGCCGCCTCGCGTCCATGCGCGGGATGGTCGCCGCGGGCTGGATGAATGTAGTGGAGGGGGAAACATCCCAAGATTTGGAGAGGGCGGGGTATGCGCGTAAGTGGGATGATATGGGTTTTTTATACGAGCGCCGCCACCCTTAAAAACAACAGCCTCCCGTTCGGGAGGCTGTTTACGTACGAAATAATGGATTATTTGCCGAGGAAAAGGAACACCGCGGCGCCGAGCGCCAACAGGCCGGTGACGATGCCATTGGCGAATACGCCGAAGGCGGCCAGGGCGGCGAACAGGAAGAACAGAACGAGGAACCAGGTGGAAATGTTCTTGGGCATGTTCATTGCAAATTCTCCTTGTGATGGTGAAAAGGTTGGCTGTCTATTGAGACAGCATCACACATATAAACCCTGTGTCATTCAGGGAGTTACGGCATTTTTAATTTTGGATTCCACCGTGGAAGATGTTTAATCATTTGGACAGTTCCCATAAAAATACAGGTTTATTTATCCAGCATAAGAGATATAATAAAGTCATACCCACTACAAAGGAGATAAAAAATGGAAATCGTCTGCAAAACCTGCAAAAAGCCCTTCAATGCACACCCGGGCGAAATCGCCAGCGCGGCGATTGACTACACCTTTGGCCGCAAGCACACATTCATTTGTGACAATTGCAAAGCAGAAAACATCCTGACCAAGGCTGAGTACGAGGCCATCAAGGACGGCAAACCAGCCGCCATTGGCTCCGCCGCGGCCAAACCAGTGGCGAAACCGGTCGCCAAGCCAGTAGCCAAGCCTGTGGCGCCCAAACCTGTGGCAAAACCTGTAGCGGCCAAACCCGCTCCCAAGCCTGTTGCTGTCGCGCCCAGACCCAGCCCTGTGGTGGCCGCCGAATCCAAACGCGACCTCTTGAAACCCGCAGCCGCGCCCCAGCCGAAAGAAGGGACGGTCGTTGTCGACAGTCTGCGCGTCCGCAAGGATCACAACACCAGCGCGGAGGTGGTTGCCGGTCTTGCCTATGGAAACAAGGTGAAAGTCCTTGCAACCTGGACCGATGGTAAGAACACCTGGGCGCAGATCGGACCCGATCAATGGGCAGCCATTGAGCACAATGGCAAGAAGATGATCGAAGTCGCCTGATCGAACCATACTCAATTGCGCTTAAAAATCAAAGA
>JAYRVQ010000489.1:0-2216 GCA_041918465.1 Anaerolineales bacterium | reverse complement strand
GTCATCGGGCGGGGCAAAACGGTCGAGCAGGACGATGTGGCTGGCTCCCGCTCGCAGGAGTTCCGCGCCGACTGCGAAGTTTCCCCCGTAGCCAAACACGAGGACGCGTTTCCCGTTTAACGACGCGCCGCGCGTTTCGAGTGCCTCGCGGTAACGCGCCACAGCTGACGCGGGTTCGCGCGTCTCCAGTCCCGGGCGGATGACGAGTCCCCGTCGAAGCAGGAAGCGGGTCAAACGTTCAGGCATGAAGCGGCGGATGAGTCGCAGAAAAATATATTTAAGATTCACAAGTCACCTAAGGCAGGGGCAAAACACAATCGGGCGAGACGGTGGCGCGCGGGACAAGCAGTTGGACGCGGAATTCCTCCAGTGTTTCATCCGGTTCGTAGTAGCACAGGATGGGCGCGGCCACCCATTTGACCCAGGCGTTGTTCTCCTCGCCGAAACTGAAATCGCTGTCTTTGATGGGCAGGCGGAGTGGGTCGCTGAGGATGAGCGCGAAGCGATGCGCGGCCAGGTCGCGGTAGAAAGCGGGAAAGACGGTGCCGCCGCCCATGGCCTGATCCATTAAATATTTTTTCTCGTATTCGGCCACCAGTGGAACTTCGGTGATGTAACCGAAGGTGAGCAGTTGACGCTGATCCATGAAGAGGACCTCGCCGCGTGTTTGCGCTTCGGCAACATATTCGCGGATGAGTTCGAGCGCGTCGTCCACTTCGCCGCGCGGAGGGAGCAGGCCGAGAATGCGCGGATCGGCATAGGGATCTTCCACATCGGTCAGCACTTTGAGACGGGTGAAATCGTCGGCGTAGAGTAGCGGACGCAGGCGCATTAACGGGCCGTAGGCAGGAAGCGCGACCAGCAGAATCAACACAACGCGCACCCAGGTGGGAAGCGCCGTGCCTTCCGTTAACCAACGTCGGTCGCTTTTCTCCCAGACCATCCCCGCGGAAAACAGCAGTCCGATGAGGAACATATCCATGTTGTGCAGGTCGCCGCCGCCGCCGATCTTGGTGCTGGCCACCAGTCCCACAGCGAGGAAGGCTGTCAACACGCCGAGGATGGCGAGTTTCTGCCAGAGATTGAGTTTCCATAATCCGTGCTGCGCCGCGAAGATCAAAACGATGATGAGTGGCGTGACCGCGATCAATAGGTTGACAAGGATGCCAAGATTGTATGTGCTGTTCGGAAGCAGGCGATACCAGAGAAGCGGTTGGCGTCCCACCGATTCGACAGCCTCGGTGAGGGACGCGTTGCCCCCGCTGGCGAGCAGTCCCGTCAATTGCGGGATGAGGAGGCCGCCCAACAGTCCCGCGAGACCGAGGGCGATGGCGCGTCCCCAGTCACGCGCGGCGAGGCGGCCATTGTCCACTTGTGCGCTTGCCAGCCAGAGCATCCCTGCCCACATGGCGGGTGCGAACGCCCAGGTGTAGCGGCTGACGGAGGCAAAATATCCCGCCGCGGCAAGGAGCGGAATTGCGATCCACAGTGGGCGGCGCCAGACGAGCGCGACGACTGCCGCGCTGAGGAGCAATGGCGTGTGGATCGGTCCCTGCCGTAAAAAGAGAAAGCCCCACAGCCCAGCCAAAATCCACGCCGCGCTATTCCTGTCATTGCGAGACCCCGAAGGAGTCGAAGCAATCTGCGCTTGAGTTGGGAGACTGCTTCGCTCCGCTCGCAGTGACGGATTTGTAGAATAAAAAACGCACAGGCCGAGTAACACATACGGCAAAATGCCCATCAGCCCGAGCCATAGGCGTTCCTGAAAAATCGTCAGGTCAGAAAACAGGAAAGGCAAACCGCCGCTAAACTGACGGCCAATATCGAGGAAGGGAGAGAGTTCCTGATCCGATGGAAAGATGTAGCGGCCGCGGCCAAACAGGATGGAGTAGTCCCACAGGCGGTTGCCTTCGGACCAGCCCAGCGAAAACGGATAACTCGTCACACCCGCGAGCGGCAGGGACGCGCCAATGACCGCGCCGCTGAGCAGGGACGCGGCCAGCGCATCGCGCCAGACGAGTGGTTGGTCGCCGCGACCGAGGCAGAATCCCAGCCCCAGCGTGGACAGAATCCACGCGAGGAGGCGGATGCCCGTCCCTGTGAAGACCACGCCCCACGAGGTGTACTGAAACAACCAGACGGGCGCGAGCAAAAAAAAGATCGCCAGAATCCAGCGGAGGAATCCCAGTCGCGCGCGCAGGCGGAGCAAACCGTCC
>JAYRVQ010000488.1:0-2808 GCA_041918465.1 Anaerolineales bacterium | reverse complement strand
TCGGGATTGAGATTGCGGAGGATGTAGAGAGTCAGGTCGCTGGGAATCTGGTCATCATGGCCATCGAGATAGGTGATCAACTCGTCAGCGAGGGCAATCGTGTTCCATTCGTATCCGCCATGAATCCCTGCCACGATCATGCGTTGACGTTCGCCCTGTCCGAACGTGTAGACTTCGATGGGGCGCCCCGAAACGGTTAATCCGATGATCGTGGCGCGCCGTCCGGATTCCAAAAAGAACGGGGTTGGTGTGACGCCTTCGATGGGCGTGGATAGCGGGTTGCGCGTGATGGTTGGTAGATAATACGGTGTGGGCGGGGATGTGAAAATTGGATTTATTTGGGACGGCTCAGTCGGCTGTGGTGCGACGGCGGCTTGCACAGGTTTCTGGTTGATGGAAAAAACAACCAATGCCAAAACGATCAGCAAGCCGACGATATTGATGCTCCATACCAGCGCGACGAGGCGGGATGTGGATTGGCGTTTCGGCATTTACTTTTTCCCCTCGGCGATGAGTCTCAGCCAGTTCAGCGCCATATTGCCTGCCCAGCGCGGCGAGTAATTTGGCGGGCCGCCATAGGTGAGACGACGGGATTTCTCATCATCTGGCGTGAGCATATAAAGTTCAATAACCTGCTCGGCTTCGGAGCGGAAGAGAGCGATGCCGAGGGCGGCTTTCGCTCCGCTTCTCTCGCGGACCTCGCGCGTGCGCGCTGGCAACTCTTCGGGTTGAAGCGTCGCCGATTCGACCGTCAGCAGGTTGGGGGTCTGGGCGGCTGATAGTCTGCGCGCCAGCCATCCGTCGAGGCCTGATTCGAGGGCGATGAGATTCCAGCCGCGACGCGCGGCCGCGTCCAGCGCGGTTTTTTCCAGCGTGTCTTCGTCTGCGCCAAAGATGACATTACCCAGCCGCGCGCGGATGGCAGTCTCCACTTCGGCGATTAAATTATCTGCCAGAGTTTCGCTTTCAGCCTTGGCCGCGATGCGAATGTCCACGATACCCGCGTGCGCGGCCAGCCCAACAGTGGGATTGGTGAGCCTCTCGAACTCGCCGACTTGTTCGTCAATGGCACCTTCGCCCATGCCGGATGTGTGGAGCAGGCGCACTTTGATGATTTCGTGCAGGTCAAATTTATTTTGCAGATAAGGGACAACAGAGCGGCGGAAGAGGAATTCCATCTCCTGCGGCACACCGGGGAGGGAGATGATGGCGCCAGTCCTCACTCCCGCTGCCTCACCCGCGGGGAGAGGGGAGTTGAATTCCACAATGAACGAGGGCGCGGTGCCGATGGGATTTTCGATGGCGATTGCACCGCGCGGGACAATCGCCTGTCGCTTCTGGTTCTCGCCCGGCACGCGACCGTAGCGCGCGATGACAGTTTTAACCTGTTCCCAAAGTTCCTCGCGGAACTCGGTCTCCACGTCCGCGGCTTGGGCAACCGCCTCGCGCGTCGGGTCGTCCACGGTTGGTCCCAGTCCGCCTGTGGTAATGATGATGTCGGCACGCGTCATTGCTTCGCGGATGACTTCGGCAATACGCCCCGCGTTGTCGCCGATGGTGAGGGTGCGGAACAGGTTCACGCCCAGACCGCGCAAGGCACGGGCAAGGAAACGCGTATTTGTATCCGCAATTTCACCGAGCAGGATCTCGGTGCCGATGGTAATGATTTCAGCAGAGGGCATGTGCTATGGATAAATGGGATTGAATCCCAGCCCTTCCACCTGGTAGATGACGATATTGGGCGCGGCGCAGTCTCCCAACAGGGAGCAGGTCAGTGTTCCGCTCAATCCCTCGTATCCCTTTGTAGAAAAGAGCGCGTATCGCAGTGTCTCGCGCGGGATGTAAATATCCCTGCCTGTGGTCTTGGCCGCAATCTCAATTGCATTGAACAGCATCATGGCCGCATCGTAGGCCTGTGCGGCATAGACAGCAATTGGTTTTTCACCGTAGCGGGCTTCGTACTTTTCATAAAAAGATGGATCGATCTTCAACACCGATGGGCCGGATATGTACATACCTTGTGAAAAATCCTGTGTCTGGCTGACAAAATCTGTGCTCAGCAAACCATCGGAACTTATGAGGGCTGTGTTGCTCAGTCCCATCGCCGCGGCCTCGCGGGTCACCGCCACGCCGTCTGTGGTGTAGAGCGGGTAATATAGAACTTCGGGGTCAAAGAGCAGGATGTGATTCAGGGCGCCCTTTGGGCTGGTGCCGCTTTCAAGGAGATAGCGCGCCACGCACTTTCCTCCCAATCCTTCAAAAATGGCGCAGGCTTCATCCTGTAATTCTTCAGAGTAGGGGGTGCCGTCATGGATGGTTGCCATCGAACGCGCGCCCAGCGCCAGGTAGGCAAATTCGGCGATCATCTTGGACTGGCTTTTATCATTGTAAATCGTCCGCAGGAACCCAGCCTGATGGCTTTCCGTTGAAGTGAGGGACGCGGCGGTGCTGGATGGGGAGATCATCACCAGGCCTGCCTCGGTCAGGACCTTGGCGGCTGTCTCGGATGCGCTCGAACATGTGGCGCCGATCACCCCCAAGACATCCGGGTTTTGAACGATACGTTCCGCCGCTGTCTTTCCACCATCCGCTGTGCAAAGATCATCCTCCTGAACAAGCACAATGGGATGATTTAGAAGTTTTCCTTGATCCGCAATGGCAAGTTCTACACCGCGCAGGGCGTCAATTCCATAGGGAGCGTCTGGTCCGCTCAACGTCAATACCACGGCAATGGTAAAAGGCTTATCGGACCCGATGGTTACGCAACGGTTCGGGTCGGTGCAATCGAATGTTTCGCCACAGGCGGTC
>JAYRVQ010000487.1:0-2939 GCA_041918465.1 Anaerolineales bacterium | reverse complement strand
GAAAATTTGCTGGTCGAGTCCAAAGTCGCTGGTGCGGTGGACGACAAAACTGTCCACTTCGCGGAAGGAACCTTTGTCGAGCAGGAGGTCGAGGCGTTCACGGGCAGTGAGGCGGCCTTTCTTGTGTTGGGCGTCGATCCTTTCCTGCCCGCCGCCAAGACGGGATTGGGCTTTACGTTCGCGTAGGGTTTGGATCCGTGGATGTTTGCTCATGTGTCTCTCTTTGGCGAAAAAAGGAAGTTGTCTTTTTGTGAAAAATATCGAAGGCCACCACGCTTACTAGAATGATGGTCGCGGCTAGTGCAAATGGCCAGTTGGGTTGCGGTGACTGGAGCAGTAGCCTGTCTGCCCACCACCAGACTGCGTAGCCCAGCACATATGCGGCTGTGGCGAACTGTGCGCGAGGATGTCGGCGGCGGATGACTGTCCGTAGCGCGAGCCCGGACAGGGTCCAGAAAGAGGCGCTGGCGGCGATGTAGAATGGTCCGGGACGCGGGGCAAATTCCGCCAGCAGGTCCCAATCAGAAATGGCTGCAACCAGTCGAATGGCGTTCCAGGCTGTAAGGCTTAACACCGCAAAAAGTATCGAAGTTACAGATGAGGGACGTTTGTTCATGGCCGCAGGACGCGCGGTGAGATCCAGAGCGCCCAAGCTTGGAGGGCGTCTCCTTCGTTGCGGACGGTTAAAACGAATTCGACGGTCTGGCCTGCCAGTTGGCTGAGCGGCCATACGTAGTTGATGGGCGGCTCCACATCGTATTTGTAGTATTCGATGGGGAAGGGCTCGTAGTATTTGCCGTTGGCATCGTAATAGCCCAGCGCATAGGAGACGAAACAGGGTGTGTTGGAGCGGCAGGTGAGCGAGGCGCGGAACTCGTCGTTCAGGCCGACCGTGAATTTGGGGTAGCGACCGAAGAGGCCGCCCGCGTTGTCGTAGGCGGGGAAGGCGAGGATCATCGGGAAGTTGACGTCGAGACCCTGGTCCGATCCACTGAGCAGGCCGATGTATCCCTTGCCGACGTTGCTCAGATCACCTGGGCAGGGAAGCGGCTGTGGGTTTACGCTGTTGACCCATTTTGCTTCGCACAGGCGCGCGGTGAAATCAAAGACGACCGTCTTGCCATCATCGCCGAGTTGAAATAAAGGTGTGGGTGTGGGCTGGGGTGCGGATGTGAACGTGGGGATGGGCGTGAACGCTTCGGTGGGAGGTATTGGAGTGGGGGAAGGCGACACTGGCACAGGCGTCGAGACGCCGCAGGCGGTCAGCAAAACAAGCAGGATAAGCGAAGATTGGAATTTCAAGGTTTACCTCTATTGGATGGAGTGGAATATGCCGGAAACGCTAAGGTTGATATCGTAACAGGTGTTTGCGCCCAAATTCGGCAACCGTATCCGACCATTCGTTGAATTGCCCATTATACGGCTGGTTTTGAAGGATGTCTGGATTCGAGAAAATGTAATCGAGACCGATGCCTGCCAGATATTCATCGGCGCGGCCAGCGCGCAGGGCGAGGAAATATTCGTAACTGTTGATCAGCCCGTCCATGTTGACAATGGTTCGGCCTTCAATAAAGTAACCCACGTTGCCGCCACCCGTCATGCCGATCAGTGCGCCCTCTTCCGTATTGGATTCAAGGATGGGCAGGACGTCCATGTAGGGCGAGTCAGATGGAAAATCCCGCCAGGGCATCCGCTGGACGATGGCAGTTGCAAAGGGAATTGCATAGTAGGCGACACATAACGTGGCGGTGATTGTCCATGCAATTGTGCGACCGGCTTTGGCTTTTCGCATAGGGCGCGTAAGCAAATCAAAAAGTAACGCGCCAAGCAGGGGGAACATTAGCATCTGGCTGACCCAATACCAATCCTTCGCGCCCGCGTAGCCCTGTCCGTTATAGTAAAACAATTGTGCAAGCGAGCCGGTCAATAAAAGTGGGAGTCCCATCGAAACAGAGGCGCGACGTGCGCGCCGAAGATTCGTCGCTAACAGCAGAAGAACCGCGGCGAGCAAAATTCCAAGCGCCAGCCACAGGCTGACTCCGAGCCACGTTTTCACATCGTGGAGAAAATAAACAGCAGGTCCCCATGCGTTCTGTCCTTCCGCGCGCTCGAGGCCAAGGAATCCCGTCAAAGTGGAAATCGGGTTGCCATATGCCGAACCTTGCAGGAAACCCCACCAGGCTTTGATCTGTCCACTGACGGGCATGAATGTGCCAAACAGAACTTTATTGAACACCATGTACGCGACTAGCGCGCCACCAAGGATCCCGTAATACTGGACGCCCTCTCGAAATAAGTTTTTCCAATTCAACTGGATTTTTTCTGGACGACTCAGTGCCGCGAGTCGGATGACTCCCGCGCCGACAAAAACGATTCCCGCGTAGAGCGGCAGGGCGCTGCGCGGCAGACCCGACAACTGTCCGCCGTTTAACAAGCCGATCATCGCGCCGGAGACGACTCCCGTACCAAGAAGTGACGCGGCGATAAAACGTAAAACGTAATTTTGACTGTGTAGAAGCAGAGGCTTGTTCTGATAGAGACCGAAGAGGAAAAATACGGGAATTTGAACAACAAGTCCAATTGCCGCGAAGAAAATCGATGTTTGTGTGTAGGCAAAGTATTCCGGTAAGCCTGACCGTATCGCCATGCTGACGAATGCCGCGCTGACGATAACTCCGAAATCCAGGATCGCGCGTGTGCGGATGGGCGTCCCGCGCAGGAGAATCCACGCGCCCGCGAGGATGGCGAGGAAGACCGTGTCGAGGCGGCTGAACGTCATCGCAACGGCGAGCAGGCCGAGGGTCCAGGCTTGACGCGAGGAGAGGGGAGAGCTCGATTTGAGATTGGAGAGCGCCAGGAGGAATGCGGTCATGGTCAGCGCGGTCAGTCCGGTCTCAAGTCCGAACATGGTCACATTGTAGTGAATAAGGCGGTCGAAG
>JAYRVQ010000486.1:0-6837 GCA_041918465.1 Anaerolineales bacterium | reverse complement strand
GGCGGACCTGAGGTCCGAAACGGAGCGGGAGCGCGTCTTCAAGCAAGTCGGCGCGGCGGATGTCCTCGTCAACAACGCTGGCTTTGGCTGGTACGGCTATTACAGCGATATGCCGTGGCTAACCATCCACGAAATGTTGGAGACGAATATCGCCGCGACCGCGCACCTGACATCTCTTTTTTTGCCGGGGATGCGCGACCGAAATCGCGGGCACATTATCAATGTCGGTTCGATCTCGGGAAGCATCCCCAGCCAGGGGATCGCACTGTACGGCGCGACGAAATCCTTTCTCGATAATTTCACCACTGCGCTGACGCGCGAAATGCGCGGGACACATGTCCACGCCAGTGTGGTGCGCGCAGGTCCCGTGCGGACCGAATTTGGCGAAGCCGCGCTCGGCAAGGAAAACGGCGGACACGTCCCCACCGAAAAAGTGGGCGTGACCTCCGAGCGCGTGGCATGGGAAATCTGGAAATTACTGCTCCGCCCGCGGCGCGTGGTTTACATCCCGCGCTGGCTGGGAATCGTCCCGTGGGCAGAATTGAGTTTCGGCTGGATCATCGACATTGTGGGGCCATTGCTGTTGCAACGAAGAACGGGAAAACAGGCTTAATCTCACTTGCAAATGGGGGGCAAATATGTCAGAATAAATACGGAAACGCCGCATCCGTCTCACGGGAGGGACCATGGGCGAAATTGTCAATCCGTATATTGCAGGGGCACCAGTCACCGAGCAACGCATGTTCTTCGGCCGCGAGGATATTTTCCAATGGATCGAAAACAGCATCGCAGGGCAGTACGCCGATCATATCCTCGTCATCCACGGACAACGCCGCGTGGGAAAAACGTCCGTGCTCAAGCAGTTGGGCAACCGCCTGCCGAAGCGCTACATCCCCGTCTTCTTCGATTTACAGGGACGCACACACACCACACTTGACCGCTTCCTGTGGTGGCTGGCGCGTGAGATCGTGCGCGTGCTCAAACAGGAACGCGGCATCGAAATCCCCATTCCTGAAAAAGACGACTTCACCAAAGACCTTGAATATTTCGAGAACCGCTTCCTTCCGGACCTCCAGCCTGCACTCGCGGGCGGGACGCTTCTACTCACCTTCGATGAGTTCGACAACCTCGAGGAGAGCGAAGCCAAGGAGGAATTGGCGCGTCCATTGGTGGATCACCTGCGGCGCATGATGGGCAACGCGGGGCTAAACTTTATTTTTTCCATCGGCTCCTCGGGGCGCAAACTGGAGAACATGCAGGCGGCCTATACCGAATTTTTCAAGACCGCGCTTTACAAAAAGATCAGTTTCCTTTCCGAAGAGCAGACGCGCGGCCTGGTCACGCATCCGGTGGAGGGGGTGCTCGAATACGAGCGCGCCGCGGTGGAGCGCATTTACGGCATCGCCTCGGGGCATCCGTATTTCACGCAACTCACCTGTCACGAACTCTTTGCCCGCTGTCAGCGCACCGAACAACGAAGAATCGCCAAAGCGGATGTGGAAGCCGTCCTGGATGATGTAGTTGAGCGCGGCACCGTCAACTTGAAATTCGTCTGGGACGAGGCCGCGGACATCGAAAAGTGGAGTCTCGCCGCGCTGGCACAACTGGACAAGCCCGACCCGCGTGCCGTGGCAGATTACCTGCGCAAGAACCGCGTCCGCTTCAGCGAAACCGACCTGACCTCGGGCCTGCTTCACCTGCGAGAAAAGGATGTGCTTACTTCGGAGAATCGCTTTGTCATCCACCTGCTGAAACTCTGGCTCCAGAAAAACCGCCCCATCGAGCAGGCGCGCGAGGAACTGACCGAAGTTAATCCAATTGCAAATCGGTATATCGAAATCGGGCTGGAATTCAAAGACAGTCATCTTTACGAAAAAGCCATCGAGAGTTTTCAAGAAGCGCTGGCAATCGCCAAGGACAATATTCAGGCACAGGTCAATATCGCGCTGGTCTACATGGATCAGAAGGTCTACGACAAAGCCGTGGTGGAATTCGAAAAAGCGCTGGCGATGGACGATGAAGAAGTTTCGGCTCGCGCGGGACTTTGCGAGGCGCACCTGGCCCTGGGCGACGCGGCCATGACGAGAGGGCGCCCCAAAGAAGCGGCCCTATCCTATCAGCGCGTGCTGGCGATCAACGCCGAGCACACCGAAGCGCGTCAACGCATGGCGGAACTTTCGCGCCAGCGCGCGGAAAAAGCATTGACCGACGGCAAAGACGAAGAAGCCCTGTCCGCTTTTGGGGAGGCGTTGAAGTACACACCCGAAGATCCAGCTCTGATCGAGCGCGTGGACTCGGTTCGGGCGGAGAAAAAAGCCAAAGTATTGGCCGCGCTGCTCGCGAGGTCCGAGAAAGAGGCGGGCGCGAAAAACTGGGAGGGCGCGATCAAGTCATTGGAAGAGGCATTACCGTTAGCGCCTAACGACGCGTCTATCCAAAAAAAAATAAGCGAGATAAAAGCCGCGCAGGAAAAAGCGCGGCTGGAAACCCTGCTCGCCAAAGCGGAGACGGCCACCAGGTCCGCGCGCTGGGACGAGGCGATTGAGACGTTGACGATCTTCCTATCCAGCAAGCCTGATGAGACAGTGGAAACCAAACTGGCAGAAGTCCGCGCGAAACAGCGCGACGCGAAATTAAACGAGTTGAAAACACAAGCGCGGGGATATGCGCGCGGCGAACGGTTTGATGAGGCCTTGTCCGCGTGGGCGGCGTATCTGGCGCTTGAACCCCCCGACCATGAAAAAGCGCAGGCTGAAATCGGGGGAATAAAAAATGCACAGGCGCTGGCGAAGTCGTACGCCGAGGCGCAGAGGGCGTTTGCAAAGAAGAATTACGACCAGGCCGTGAGCCTGCTCAAGGGAATCATCAATCAGGACGAGAATTACAAGGATGCGTCCCGTTTAATGGCGCAGGCGATTGAATTGCGCCGCACGGCGCGCAAGTGGTGGCAGAGCAGATGGGTTTTGGGAGGAGTCGTAGGGATGGTAGTCTTAATCGTCGGATGGCTGGCCTTCCGTTATGGCGCGCCGTTGCTGACCGCGTTGCAAACGGCACCTACTTCCGAGACCAGTCTGACCGGCATACCAGTCAGTACCGTTCCGCCTACCATTCTCGCCGCGACCGCGCCGCCCACAGCAACCGCCGCTCCCCTGCCCTACAGTTGGGCACGCTTGAATTCGGGACAGTTTCTGTCGCGTGATCTCATCACAACCATCTTAATCGACCCAACCGATCCAGGTGTGATGTACGCTGGCACGAACAACGCAGGTATCTACAAATCTATTGATGGCGGAATCTCCTGGCAGCCCATTCACAATGGGTTCGGGGGGGCTGAGATTTCCACCTTGATCATGGATCCGAACGATCCAAAGACACTTTACGCCGGTGTAAATCTTGGAGGCGTATATAAAACCACAAATGGCGGCCAGACGTGGCTGGCTATGAACACGGGAATTGACATCAGAAGCGAATGGCTGGCAATTGTAGAAATAGATCGCCAAGATAGTCAGCACCTTTATTTCACTGAATCAAGCGGACTGTATGAAACAAAAGATGGGGGCGAAACGTGGCACACAACTTCAGACACCCGGTGTATCGTTGGATTGGCTGTAAATCCATTGGATGGCAATGTTTTGTATACAGCAAGAGGTTGCCCCGAGCAAGGGGAGGGGGGCATATACAAGTCCACTGATGGTGGAAAAACATGGACAATTGCAGGATTTGAATCTCAGCAACCGGATTTCTTTGGCCTTTGGATCGAACCGAGTGAGGGAAAGACATTGTTCGTCTCCGTGGAAGGTGAACTCTGGATTTCCCATGATGAAGGCAAAACCTGGGCAAAAACCGACGCAGGCAACTGCCATAACTTGGTTTTTGACAGGAAAGATCCGTCCATGATCTATTGCGCAACTTCCGATAACAGGATCATGAAAACCACAGACGCGGGAACAAAGTGGAGTCTTTTGGCTGAACCCAACATAGGCGGTTTGAATACCCTGACAGTTTCACCGCAAGATAGTGACACGTTGTTTTTGGGCACGTGGGGTTTATATCTTTCCACCGATGGTGGAAAGACATGGAAAGAGCAAGGCAGTGGTCTAAGCGGGAGACGAATTGAGCTGAAGTTCGATCCGCAAAACGCCTCGATTTTGTACGCTGAAGACACTGACTGCGCCCTCTATCGTTCCACAGATGGAGGCCATAACTGGGAGACTGTAATAACGAATCAAGGATGCGGTTTAGCATTTGATACAGGCGGGACAGCCATGTATCGCGTTGCGAGAACAGGAGAGTTATTTACATCCTTTGACAACGGACTCACTTGGTCAAAAAAGATACTGCCCTTCGATCTACGTGAATACTGGCATGTCGCCGCGCACCCGTTTGAAAGCGGGGTACTTTATATCTCTGGCGGGGGGCAAGCTCCTCCATACATTTACTACTCCGAGGATGCTGGCCAAGCCTGGCAGGCCGCTGAAGGCATGGTCCTCACAGAGGTTTGCGGCGTGACCCTGTTCTTTGACCACAACCAGGGAAATACGGTATATGGTATGGACTGCGGCGGGGGAGCCTTCAGCTCAACGGATGGAGGCCGGCACTGGACAGACCTCTATGACACAGAGGGGAAATGGATGCATGCCATTTCTGATTCGCGCCTGCTGGTCGATCCGCGCGACGGGAATCATTTAGTTCAGGCTACCCGTGGTGCAGGCGTTTTGTCCAGTTCCGATGGCGGCAGGAACTGGACACCGGTCAACCAGGGCATTGGCAGCCTGTTTGTCCATACGTTGGCTCAGGATTCGAACAGCCCGGACACAGTGTACGCCGGCACAGATGGCGGTGCTTACATCTCCTTTAACGGCGGTGGCTCCTGGAACCCGATCAACGATGGTCTGCTCGGCGCGACGGTGGTCTACTCGATTGTCGTGGACAAGGATGGCAACGTCTACGCCGCGACGCCGTATGGAATTTTCAAGCTGGAGAGCAAATGAGCGAACAACTGGAACAACTCTATCAGCAGGCTAAGTCCGCGCTCAAGGACAGAGACTACGTCCGCGCGAGTGAGTTGCTCAGGCAGATTCTGCAGATTGACGAGAATTACAAAGACGCTTCGCGCCTACTCGCGCAGATGGTCAAATTGCGGAGGATGCGGTGGTACAACCACCCTCTTTTGAGGGGAGGATTGGGGCTGACGGCGCTGATCGTACTCGGTATTTGGCTCGCGCCGCTCGTGAGGGATTTTTATGCCAGTCAGGTTGTTCTGCCAACAGGCAGCCCAACGGCAACAATGCGGCCAACCGCCATGCTGCGCCCGACGCAGACACCCAAATCCACGCCGACTCCCATTCCACTGGCTTGGAAGCGGATTTCCATAGGACAAGAATTTCCCCGCGATACAATCGTATCTGCTTTGATTGATGAAAACGATCTAGAAGTAATGTATGTCGGAACAAAGAATGCTGGGATTTACAAATCCATTGATGGCGGCATTTCCTGGCAACCAGAAAGTAATTCAATCATCAGGTCACAATTAGCGTCTCGGACCCGGGTTTTCACTTTTCCAGATTACGACACATCCTCGCCAGGCATTGCAATCAGTACAGAACAGGGGGAGATTTATCGCTACCGTATCAGCAATTTCGCTGGTGGAGAGGTACTGGAGTTATCAAAAGATGGAAAGATATGGGAATGGCATAGGCTTGGTTGTACATATCTTTTCAAAGATACACCAAACCAGGCATACGTATTTTGCGACGGAAGATTGTATGTCTTGCCCGGGTTAAGTCAAGTTGGCACGAAAATACCCACGGAAATGACACATCCTCTTGCCATAGCCGTCGCTCTACAATCGCAGGATGTCATTCTGGTCGGTGGGCAGGAGGGATTGTTTATCACAAAAAATCGCGGCGCAACCTGGCAGAATCAAACCAATGGCCTCGGCAACACGATCATGGAGTTGAAGATCAGCCAAAATGGCATCTTTTTTGCACAAGATAGCCATACAATGTCGAGTAGGTCGGGTTCGGCTCTTGAGGCTTGCAATCTTTACAGGTCAATGGACAGGGGTCAATCCTGGACAACGATCCTTAGAGGAACCAGATCGAGTTGTGGCCTCTCATTTGATGCTGATGGATCTACGCTCTATTGGAACGATTTTGGTAACTTTGTGCACCGCTCAGCCGACAACGGGGACACATGGGAATCATGGGGCGGTTTTAGACAGTCTGATTCTGGTAAATTCCAAATGGGTATTATTGTGCCTCACCCAAAAAACAATGCCTTTGTTTACATCCTCAACGAAAATAAACTTTACGTCACGCTCGATGAGCAAAAGACCTGGTTCAAACCAATCGCTGGTGAGTGGACAGTCCCAATGGCAAGATTGTATTTCGATCATAACGAGGGAAGTGAAATTTATTTGGTGTTTTCTGACGAAGGGCGGGATGGAGGAGTCTACCATTCCACTGATTACGGCAAGAGTTGGTTCGAGTGCAGTGAAATATTAACATCCAGTCCAACCCTCTCTGACACCCAACTTGTGATCGATCCGCGCGACAGTAAAAAAATCCTTTTAGCACTATGGGACTACGGCGGGATCATAGCTAGTCGGGATGGTTGTCAAAGCTGGTTTTCGAGTTACACAGGTATTGGGCACCAAAGGGTCAACACAATTGCCATTGACATCAACAATCCCGATAGGGTCTTGGCAGGGACAAATGATGGTGCGTACGTCTCGTTCGATGGCGGCCAGACCTGGAACCAAATCAACGACGGCCTGCTCGGCGCGACGGTAGTGTATTCGATCGCGGTGGACAAGGACAGCAACGTCTACGCGGC
>JAYRVQ010000485.1:0-1730 GCA_041918465.1 Anaerolineales bacterium | reverse complement strand
CAGAAACCAATCTTGGAGATCTGCAAGTTTTAGGGGGTCACGGTTTGACTGCCCTATATTCTCCTCGCGGCCAACAGCTTTTTAATGAAGGCCTGGTACAGTAGAAAGAATCATCATCGCACACCATACTTCCTGTACGACATGTCAAACGCCGGGTCCATTGTGGGTATCGTCGGGTATGTGTTAATATTATAACCGGGATTGACATTACGCGAACAGGGACTTGCGTGGTCTGCCGGATATTTGTTTTTTGCATTGCTGGCAGGCTACGGAGCGTTTCGCAGTCTTCGCATCCAGTCTGGACTGGTTGAGGATTCCGGCAAAGAAGCGGTGTCCAAACCGGGAATCGGGCTCCGGCTCCTGTGGATGGCGTTGAGCGCCTGCGCGTCCATCCTGTTGCTGTCAACCACGAGTCAACTAACACAGGAAGTGGCCGTCATCCCATTTTTATGGGTACTGCCATTAACGTTGTACCTGCTGACGTTCATCCTGGCGTTTTCGGGCGAACGCTGGTATTCCCGCCAAGCCTTCATCTTTGTCTTCATCGTCGCTTCCATTCTCTTCGGCCGCGCACTGATTTTCGGCTCACTAATGGATGTTGTTTCGCAGATCGTATTTTTATCGGTTGGCTTGTTCGTAACATGCCTGGTGCTGAATGCGGAACTGTATCGCCTGAGGCCCCATGCGAATTACCTGTCGTCTTTTTACCTGTATATCTCAATAGGCGGCGCGCTTGGCGGGATCTTTGTCACGTTCATCGCACCGTCCATTTTCAGAGGATATTGGGAATTGCCACTCGGTTTTGCCTTGAGCTGGATTCTGTTTGCCTTCGTCCATGTGTTCGATAAGGTCCGGGCGACAACATGGATGCGGTTCATCAATTCCGCGTTGATATTATACGGAGTGATACTTGCGGCGCTTTTGGCGTACCAATATATTGACGCCGATCTTTCCGATTCGCTTTTCACCGATAGAAATTTTTACGGCGTTGTGCGGGTGAAAAAGATACAAATTGGCGACCCGGGTATGGATGCGATTCAACTCACCCACGGCGCCACGGTTCATGGCGTTCAATTTGTTTCGGAGCAACTTCGAGACCATCCCACTACATATTACACAGAGCATAGCGGCATAGGCCTGGGAATCCTCCATCACCCACAGCGCGGCCAGGGGATGCGCGTCGGCGTTCTCGGCCTCGGGACCGGCACCCTCGCGGCCTACGGCCAGCCCGGGGATATCTACCGGTTTTACGAGATCAATCCGATGGTGATCGAACTGGCAAAAGGTGCCGGAGGATACTTCACTTTTTTGGAGGACAGCCCGGCTTCCGTGGAGATCGTGCCCGGGGACGCGCGTCTCTCGCTCGAACGTGAACTGGCCAACGGTTCGCTTCAAAACTTCGACCTGCTGGCCCTCGACACCTTCGACAGCGACTCGATCCCCGTCCATTTGCTCGATGAGCAAGCCTTCGACATCTACCTTCAGCATCTAAAACCAGATGGGATTCTGGCAGTCCACATCTCGAACCGTCACTTTGACTTTGTGCCAGTGGTCTGGAAACTGGCGCAACACTTCGACCTGCACATGGTGCTGATCGAAAACCCCGAGAATGACCCCGGGGGGTTATCTTCAAGCTGGGTCCTGCTATCCAGGGATGCGTCCTCGTTAGGTGATCCGGAAATAGAACGGTACGCAACCCGGCTGGACAATTACACGCCAAACATCCGTCT
>JAYRVQ010000484.1:0-4184 GCA_041918465.1 Anaerolineales bacterium | reverse complement strand
GCTCTTTCGCGGCACGCGCATCCGCGCCTATGGATTCCTCAACTTCAACGACAACGCGGGCAACAGCGGCAAACTGACTCTCGACCGCTCCAACCACATCGCCATGCAAGTCAACAACAAACCGATGGATGTAAAACCGACATGACCTCCCTCTGGTGGATTCGCCGCGACCTGCGCCTGACCGACAACCCCACGCTTCACGCGGGACTGGAGGCGAGCGCGGTCGTCAGAGAGCAATAATCCGTTGCCGCATCTGCAAGTAGATGATAGGATTCAAAAAAAACGGTCTTACAGTTTTGAAGAGGAGTTCCACGTGATTCGCAATCAATGGTATGTACTACCTTGTTCCGATGAAATCGAATCTAAGCCCGTTCGCGTGACCCGCATGGGCGAGAAAATGGTTTTCTGGCGCGACCGCCGAGAGACCATCATCGATTACTTCCGCAACCAAGAAGCGCCCAAACCAGCGGTGGAGGAAAAAGTCGCCCGATGAGCGCCAATACCTTTGTCATTCAGAACGTAGAACAACTTGTGGAACTCTGGTCGCGCACGTATAACGCCGCAGGAAAGCCAGACTGGTCGCATCTACTTCCTTATTACGCGCCAGAAATTAACTTCACCGATACGGTTCAGGAAATCCGTGGAATTGAGGAATTCGCGGCCATGGTGAAGCGCCTGGCGCAGCGTTCCAATGAACTGCGCATGCAGGTTTTGCGCGCCGTGATGGAAGGTAATGTCATTTTTGTTGAATGGGAAATGACCATCCTTTTCCGAAAAACGCGCGCTTCTGTGCTGCGTGGAGCCAGCCGTTTGACCCTTAATGATGACGGAAAGATTGCCGAGCAACGCGATTATTACGATCTGTGGGGCGATATCTTCGATAACGTTCCGGGGTTAAGAATACCGTATCGAAAATTCATGAAAAAGATCTTCGGGTGAACATGAAAACCGCGCTACAGCCTGTATTAAAGTATTGGCCGCAGTACAAATGGAGCAATGTGTTCGCGATGATTCGCAACATGAGCGCTGCGCCAGTCATCTGCAACGAAAATTTTCGGGGCAAACTGGTGGTCATCACCGGGGCCACCTCTGGTATTGGATACTTGACGGCCAGAGAATTCGCCCTGCATGGAGCGCGCTTGCTTACGATTAACCGAAACGAAGCAAAGTCGCAGGCGCTCTGCGAAGAAATTCGGCAAGAATTCAACACGCCATGCGAATACTGGCTGGCAGACCTTGGCAGACTGGATGTCATGCACTACGTGGGGCAAAAACTGGCCGAATTGCCGATGCCCATAGATGTTCTCATCCATAACGCCGGTGTATACTTATCGAAACGGACGCCGACTCCCGATGGTCTGGAGAAAAGTCTTGCCATCCATTTTCTTGCCCCCTTTGTCATAAATCACCTGCTCAAAGAAAAAATGAAGCGGGAAGGCCGGGGACGCATTCTCTTTGTCAGTTCGGAAGGCTACCGCTTTGCAGTTTGGGGCCCGCAATTGGAAGACCTCAACTGGGAAAAGCGCCGCTACACCAGTCTGGGAGCCTATGGCGCCGCTAAAATTTCCCAAATTCTGACCATGCACATCCTGTCCAGGGAACTGAATACCAGCGGCGTGACAGTCAATGCCATGCATCCTGGCATGGTGCGTACCAACACAGGACACGAGAATAGTCCAATTTATCGTTTTTTCAAACGTCATCTGATAGACCGTTTTTCCCGATCCCCTGTAACTTCGGCGCAGGCGCTATATTATTTAGGCGCATCGCCCGAACTGAACGATGTCAGTGACCGCTTTTTCCACCTGACCACAGAAGAAGAACTGACGCCGCCTGCTCGTGACATGGAAATGGCCGAGAAGGTCTGGCAAACAGCCCTGCAAATCGGAAGGTTGCAATGATCAAGAAGGATGTCATTATTGTTGGCGGCGGCATGGCCGGCCTGACGGCGGCCGCTTATCTGGCGCGCGCCGGGCGTTCTGTCCTTTTACTGGAGAAGAACGACCACTGCGGCGGCCTGGTCAACTCCTTCGTTAAGGATGGCTTTCTCTATGAGGGCGGGGTGCGAGCCTTGCTCAACGCCGGCATGATCTTTCCCATGCTGCGCGAACTGCAAATTTCCCTGGAAACAGTACCCAGCCGCGTTTCGGTTGGTGTGGAAGATCGCATCATCCACATCGAGTCGAAAGACGATATGCCCAAATACACGGCGATGTTAAAGTCGCTTTACCCCGACAGCCGCGAGCAGGTGGACCAGCTCATGATGGTCATCCGGCGCGTGATGAAAGACATGGAAGTGCTGTATGGCGTGGAAAATCCAATCTTCCACGACTTCAAGCGGGACAAGATTTATTTTGTCCGCACGTACCTGCCCTGGATATTCAAGTTTTTGCGGACGCTCTACAACATCAACCACATGCGCGGCCCGGTGGAACCATTTCTGGAAGCGCTGGTGCCGAACCCCAGCCTGCGGGACATCGTGGACCAACACTTTTTCCGCAACACCCCGACCTTCTTTGCGCTAAGCTATTTCTACCTATACACGGATTATCTTTACATCAAAGGCGGCATAGGACAACTGGCGCAAAAAGTGATGGAAAAGGCGCTGGAGTTTGGCGGCGAAATCCTGCTAAACACGCGCGTCGCTAGCGTGGATGTAGCCCAACGCCTGGTCACTGACACGCAGGGCAATTCGTATGCCTACAAAGACCTCATTTGGGCTGCCGATCTGAAAACACTCTATCGCATTGCCAACACGGACGGCTTGCCCGTTTCGGTTCAGAGCCGAATCCAAGCCGAAAAAGCGCCTATCCTGGCCGGCCGGGGCACGGATTCTGTCTTCACGGTTTATCTGGCTGTCAATGAGACCCCTGAAACCTTCCGCCAGATTGCCCGCGGCCACTTTTTCTATACGCCCTCCCGCCAGGGATTGGGAGAAACCCATCGCTCCGAATTACGAGCCATGCTCCAAAATTGGTCCCACGTTTCTCGCGCTGACGTGTCGCAATGGCTGGATCGCTTTTGCCGCTTGAACACTTACGAGATTTCAATTCCAGTCCTCAAAGACCCTGCCGCCGCGCCGCCGGGCCAGACCGGGCTGATTGTGAGCACGCTTTTCGAGTATGACCTTGTCGACAAGATACGACAGGATGGCTGGTACAACGAATTCAAGCAGGATGTCGAAGAACGCATGACAGATGTACTGGCAAACAGCATTTACCCAACGCTCAAAGATAAGGTGCTGTTCCGTTTTTCCGCAACACCCATTACGATTGAAAATGCCGTTGGCAGTTCCGAAGGCGCGATTGTCGGCTGGTCTTTTGAGAACCCCATCCCGGTCACCAATAGTCTGTTGCGCGTCAACGAGGCTCCCAAAACCGCCCTACCTCATATTTTCAAGGCGGGACAGTGGTCCTACAGCCCCACCGGCGTACCCACCGCGCTTTTGACCGGCCGCCTGGCCGCCGACGCCCTGGGAGCGTAACTTGCTACTGCTCGGAAGTTCCTCGCATGACTGACCCCTCGCGCCTGCCATCCTCTCTCTGGTGGATTCGCCGCGACCTGCGTCTGACCGACAACCCCTCGCTTCATTCCGCCCTCGATGCGGGTGAGGTCGTCCCGGTCTTTATCCTCGACCCAGCCTTCGCAGACTCCTCCCCGCGCCGTAAAAATTTTCTCTACGAAGGTCTGCACGCCCTCGACAAAGACTTGCGCGTCCGCGGCTCGTATCTCGTCGTGCGGACAGGCAAGCCTCTCGACGTTCTCCGTCAACTCCTCGCCGAAACGGACGCGACTCAAATCTTCGCCGAAGCGGACTTCACCCCCTACGCCCGCAAACGCGACTCTGAAATCGCCCGTCACCTCCCCCTCCAACTGATTCACGGACAAACCGTCCAGCATCCCGAGTTCATCACCAAAGCGGATGGGACTCCCTACACCGTCTACACACCCTATTCCAAAATGTGGAAGGCGCGTCTCGAACCCATCCACCTACTCCCCGCACCAGAGAGAATCACCACGCCGAAAAATATTCTTTCAGAACCATTGCCCAATCACGAGATCAATCCCCTCTTCCCCGCTGGCGAAAAAGAAGCGCTCGACCGTCTCGACCGATTTACCGATTCACCAATCACTAATTACCAAGAAAACCGCAACCGCATGGACTTGGACGGCACGTCATCGTT
>JAYRVQ010000483.1:0-3731 GCA_041918465.1 Anaerolineales bacterium | reverse complement strand
GCATTTCTGCCGCGTGGTGGATGTTCGCTGGCGCGTTATTGTTGACCGTTCTTGCCATTCTGCTTCCCACGGTTGGGACGTCCATCGCATTTCATTATTTTCCTCCCTCACCAACTGTCGCGCCCACGCTCACTCCCTCTGTAGTTCCTACCATTACCCTGTCTCCCACCATTACGTTGACGCCCACCATCACTGACACACCGCTTGTGTCTGATACGCCCACAGGCACGCCCACGCCATTTCTTCCATTAGTGGTGGAAGCGCAGTTTATCAGTGTGATCACGCCCAATCCCGAAGCGGTCATCAGCCCGTTGACGTTCGCCACATCGGTTAAAGGCGGCTTGCCCGAAGCGCCTTCCACGTTGTTCCGCAACCCGATTCCGCGGGTCTTTGCATCCTTCTCGTATGACAATATGACTCCCGGCGCGCAGTGGAGCGCGGTCTGGTATCGTAATGGCGAGTACATATTCCATGAAAGTTATCCCTGGGATGGAGCCACGGGCGGCTATTATTACAGCGAATGTGTTTCTCCGGCGAATGGCTGGCAACCGGGGGTATATACTGTCCAAATTTATGTTGGCGTGGATTTCAAGCGAGCCGGTTCCTTTACAGTGGAAGGAGATGCTCCCACGCCCGCGGCTACGCCCATCCCAACTGCCACGCTTAGTCCCACACCCGCACCGACTGTAATTCCATAATCGAAGGAGACTTCAAACTAAATGTCCGAAAAAGCCTTTCAGGATTACTATCCTGATTACTTCGCTGTGTGTTACGGATGTGGAAGCCAGAACGAACATGGTCATCAGATCAAGAGTCATTGGGATGGGGACGAGTCGGTTGCATATTTTCAGCCCAAGCTGTATCACACCGCTCTTCCGGGATATGTTTACGGGGGACTACTCGCCTCGCTGATCGACTGTCACGGCACGGGGACAGCCGCCGCGGCTGGTTATCGCGCCGAGGGCCGCGAGATGGACTCCGAACCTCCGCTTCGCTACCTGACCGCGTCCCTGCACGTGGATTATCTCAAGCCCACCCCACTCGGTCCTGTGCTGGAAATCCGCGGGAAGGTCAAGGAAGTAAAGGGACGAAAGATCGTCATCGAGGAGTGGATTACCGTCAATGGTGTGGTTACTGTACGCGGCGAATTGGTCGCGGTGCAAGTCCCCGAGCAGATGGTGAAGGATTTGCTTGAGCAGGGGAAATAACACCTGAAGATTTACGAAATAGAAAAAACGAATTGTCCACAGCGCGACGTTTTAGCCGCGCTGTGGTTTTATGAATCGAATATCTTGCTTGACAGTACAACTCCCCCCGCTGATAATTGATGACGATGTCCGATTTTCCGCTGGTTGTCGAGAATCTCTCATTCCGTTACCGCGACCGACAGGGCGCGGCCATCCATGATATTTCGTTCGCGGCCAACGCGGGCGAAATTCTTTTAATCGCGGGCGCGAGCGGATGCGGCAAGACGACGCTCATCCGCGCCGTCAACGGACTCATCCCGCGCAGTTACAAGGGCGAAGTAGGCGGACGCATCCTCATCCACGGTGAAGACACAGCCAAGATGAAACTGTCCACGATCTCGCAGAAGGTCGGGACGGTGTTGCAGGACCCCGAGCGTCAAATCCTCGGGACGAAGGTGCTGAACGAGGCGGCGTTCGGCTTGGAAAATCTAGGTCTTTCGCGCGAGGAAATCTATCAGCGCGTGGATGAGTCGCTGGCGCATTTGAAGATTCAGCATCTGCGCGATCGTGACACGTTCTTGCTTTCTGGCGGGGAGAAACAAAAAGTTGCGCTGGCAGGCGTGCTGGCGATGCGGCCTTCGATTTTGCTCCTCGATGAACCGCTGGCGAGTCTCGACCCTGCCTCCGCGGCGGAGACGCTCGACGCCGTCCGTTCGCTCGCGGATGAGGGGATGACCGTGCTGATGGTGGAGCATCGCGTGGAGGATGTGCTTCGCATCCGTCCCGAGCGCGTCATGTACATGGGGGAGGGCGAAATCCGTTACCTCGGCGAGGTGGATGGGTTATCACGAGTAGTGAACTATCACGAAGTCAAACTCCCTGCCGAACAAATCGTCGGACGCGCGAAGCGGGATCCCGCTCCAGCGGAGATTCAAGTTCTACCTGGCGCGGCAGGCCCGAGGTCCGCGGATGAGGCGCTGGTCAAATTCGAGGAAGTCGCGTTCGGCTACGAGTCGGATGTTGAAATCCTGCACGGCATCAATCTCGAAATCAAACGCGGCGACGTGATCGCGGTACTCGGTCCGAACGGCGCGGGCAAGACGACATTCGTCAAACACGCGATTGGATTGCTCAAACCCAAATCGGGACGCGTGCTCGTGAACGGAAAAGATACGAAAGAGTCGAGCGTGGCCGAAATTGCCAGCACGCTCGGTTACGTTTTTCAAAGCCCCAGCCACATGCTGTTTGCGCCGACCGTGCGCGAGGAACTGGCGTTCGGTCCAACGAATCTTAAACATCCCAAAGACGAAATCGAAACGGAGGTGAAAGAGGCGCTGAGAATTGTGAACCTGTCTGAGTACGAGCAAGACCCCCCGCTGGCGCTGTCGTTCGGCCAGCAAAAGCGCGTCAGCATCGCGGCCATTCTGGCGATGCGCTCCCGCATCCTCGTCATGGACGAGCCGACCGTGGGGCAGGACTACCAGAATTACATGAATTTCATGGACGCCATTTTGCAGTTGCCTGGCTTCGAGGCGGTGATGTTCATCACGCACGATGTGGACCTGGCGGTGATCTACGCCAACCGCGTCCTGCTCGTGGCGGATGGGCGACTCGTGGCTGACGGTTCGCCGCACGAAGTCCTGCGCGACTTTCCTCGACTGGAGGCCTGCCGCGTCGTCCCCAGCTCGCTCCTCGCACTGAACGTTTCCCGTTTCCCCCAAACGGGACGGTTCCTGCGGGCGGAGGCGCTGGCGCATGTGTAATTGTTTTCATCCAAATTTTTCAAAAGGAGAATGAAATGGATAAACGTCTGTCTTCCGTGTTGATCTGGCTGGTGGCGATCTTTGCCATCTTTGCCATCATCGTGTTCGTGCTGGGCAACATGCTCGGCATCGAACGCTTCCAGACCGACAATGCCACGCTCGGCCTGCGGTTTGGATTTGTTGTCCTCGGCCTGTTGATCGCCTTCGCGGTCTACTTCTTCAACAAAGATAACAAGGCCTGGGAAGTGGGCACGCGTGAAGTGGTGTGGATGGCCATCGGCGCGGCGCTGTACGCCGTGTTCTCCTGGTACTTCAACGCCACTGTGTTCGTCATCCCCTCGCTGAGCCAGGTTGCGCTCCGCCCCGCCATCGCCATCCCGATGTTCTTCGGCTACGCTTTTGGCCCCATCGTCGGCTTCTTCACGGGCGCGGTCGGCAACATGTTCGGTGACGCCATCTCTGGCTTCGGCCTCTCTCCGCAGTGGAGCATCGGCAACGGTCTCGTCGGTTTCATCGCTGGTCTGCCCGCGCTGTTCGCGAACCGCAAGAAAGCCACCGACATGGTCCTGTGGGTGGGTGGTGCGCTGGCCCTGCTTGCCACGGTCGTTTTCTTCCTAAACCGCGGCGAGACCAATATGATGTTCTACGATGTCAATAATGGCATCTTCGGCGATCAGCCGATTGCCATCACCGCGGGCATCGCCCTGCTGATCGGCTTCGTGCTGGTGCTAATCGTCCGCTTTGCGTTTGGGAAGAATGTCAACGTCGGTGAAGCCGTCAT
>JAYRVQ010000482.1:0-1527 GCA_041918465.1 Anaerolineales bacterium | reverse complement strand
ATATGACCAAACTTGGTGGCAATGACCGCTTTATCGCGTTTGCCTTTGAGCGCGCGGCCTAAAACAACTTCACTGTGGCCTGCCCCATAATTCGCGGCACTGTCGAAGAAATTGACTCCCATATCCAGCGCGGCATGAACTGCGCGAACGGATTCTTCATCGTCCGTGGTGCCCCAGCCTGCAGGGAATGGCTCATTGCCCGGCTGTGCCCAGGTCCACGGGCCGCCGATTGCCCAGCATCCCATGCCGAGCGCGCTGACTTCCAGTTTGCTTTTGCCTAAAGTTCGTTGTAGCATTTTGCACATCCTTTCTTCACGAAAAGAGAAAAGACTGGGTTACTCCGACAGCATCTTCTCATACACCATAAACTCCCTCAAGACCTCAGGAACGATCCACGCGTATTCTTCGCGCAGGGGACCCTCGAGTCTCGAAATTGTTTGATGCCATGCAAGCACTTTGACAATGGACGCGACGGGACGCGAAACATTGTAGGCTTTCAGCAGTTGTTCTTTGCTGGCGAAGCCTTCCCAACATTCGAGATAGCGATCTCGCAGGGTGATCATTTCAGGGGTGGGAGGCGCGTAATCGTCGAGGTCCAGCGCGATCTCCATGCTGACGAAGAACGTACGGAGCGATGTGAACGGATGGGTAACGGAAGCATCCCCCCAGTCGAAGAAGGTGATGCGTCCGTCTTTGACGAGAACATTCCCATCGTGGAAGTCGCCGTGGTTGACCGATTCGGGAATCCCAAACGCGGCAAGGTCAGCGCAGATCTGTTCGAAGTGCGAAGTCAAATTTTTCAGTTGCTGAAACTCGGCGGAGGTCAGTCCCTTTTCCTGATCAATCATCAGGCTGGTTTTATCTGTGAGCAATTGTTTGTAAAGCACAGGAAGAACTGCAAGACGATGGTCGGGAATCCCCAGCGCGAGAATTTCATCCACACGGGCGGCGATGCCAATCTGAAGATTGGCGTATTGCGCGATGACCGGCTCCCACGGCCTGACATCTTTCGTCGGGCGGATGGAGGCGCGCATTTGATCGCCGCCGTCGCGCATGAGCATCCAGCCGCGCGCGGTGTCCACTGCCACGAGATCGGGCAAACAATCGGGAAACCAGCCTGCCATTTTCTTGGTCAATGCTGATTCGTAAATTGTCTCTGGGGCGGTGGCTTTGAAGAACAACATGCCCGCGGTGGATGGAACGCGCATCACCGTTGACCATGCATAGGCGTGGTTTTGTTCGATCTCACCAGTAAGTTGAATGGAATTTCGTTTTGCTTCCGCGCGAATCCAATCATGGGCTTGCTTTTGCCAGACGGGGTTGTGCCAGCGGAGTTGAAGTTGTTTTGACATGGTATGTTTATTTTACCCTTATCTTGCTTGTTCTTTCCACGGTTCAAATTTCCATCCCATTTTTTATTGACTCATTGCCACTCGCATGATATATTAGCGGCCTAACGGATACCAGTAAGTTCGCTTTGGAAGTAAGAAAGCAAGGTCGGCTCATGGGTACGTCCCGTGAGCCGTT
>JAYRVQ010000481.1:0-3500 GCA_041918465.1 Anaerolineales bacterium | reverse complement strand
TTCGATGTCTGCGTCTCGGACGGCGCACTGGACGATTGTGAAACCCTCACCGTCTCCGTCACCGAAGGCAACACCGCCCCGGTTCTGGGTTTGATCGGCAACAAGTCCGTCAACGAACTCGCCGAGCTGACTTTCACCGCCACTGCCACCGACGTTGACCTGCCCGCCAACACCCTGACCTTCTCCCTGGTCGGTGCACCTGCGGGCGCCTCCATCACCTCCGGCGGTCTCTTCTCCTGGACACCCACCGAAGCCCAGGGTCCCGCCGACCACACCTTCGATGTCTGCGTCTCGGATGGCGCACTGGACGATTGTGAGACCCTCACCGTCTCCGTCACCGAAGGCATGACAGTCACCTTCAATTCACTTGGCGCATACGACGGACAAATCATCGAAGGAAGCGAGACCTCTGACACCGGCAAGATCGCCAATGCCGTGGCAAGTAATTTGCTTGTCGGTGATCATGCCCTCGACCGCCAGGTCCGCAGTATTCTGCACTTCAACACCTCCAGTCTCCCGGATAATGCCGTTATCACCAGCATCACCATCAAGATCAAGCGACAGATGCGCTTCGGCACTCCCTTCGCATCCCTTGGCAACTTGCAGGTTGATATCGCCAATCCTTTCTTCGGCGCTGAGATCGGCATTAAACCATCAGACTTCCAGGCCGTTCCGTCTCTCCCCAACGTAGGTGCTTTCAACCCTGCTCCAGACGGGAACTGGTATTCTGCAACCCTCGATCCCGCCGCCTACCCCCTCATCAACCTGACTGGCGGCACCCAATTCCGCCTGGCCTTCAGCATCCCAGATGATGATGACGGACGCGCCGACTGGCTCATGTTCTACAGTGGAAATTTCCGCATCACAGCCTATCAACCGGTGCTCATCATCACCTACTACATTCCATAAGCGCCGCACGCACGTTTCCTCAAACAGCAGGCCCCCGCTAGGAGGCCTGCTGTTCTTAATGAGAAGGATTTTCAAAACTGGTAGTTCCTTCCCATTGCATTACAGTGCATTCTTTTGTAAGATGAGACGTGGAGGCTTGAATGAAAAGATCCCGGCATGCATTTACTGTTTTCCTCGTTTTTCTCCTTGCACTGATTCCTCTCCAGACCGTTTTCGCGGCCAGTAACGTATTAGCGTTGACACCGCAATCCATAACAAACCAGACCGGCAGTGTGACTGGTAACCTTGCCGCGCTGACCGTCCGCGACCAGAGTTGGTATGACGATGACCCCGCCAATTACGTGACCTTCATCCCGTCTGCGCCTCGCTACACAGGATATCGCACCTATCAACTGCCTGTAGGAGTCAGCCCATCCGCGGTTACTGCCATGCGGATCGAAGTTAACTATCAAGGACCCATCCGCCGTCAGCAAATGTGGATCTGGTCGCTCTATAACTGGAATACAAAACAATGGATCACCATTGGTGATAACGCCAAAGCCGTTGATTGGGAGTGGGGCGTGTTCATCTTCAACGTTGCCAACCCTGCACGTTATATTTCCACGAGCGGAGAAATCCGCCTGCGCCTCATGTCCAGCCACGCCCGCACCTCCGCCCGCCTGGACTATGAAGCCATCCACATACTCTACACACCCGTCACGCCGCCAACTCCTGTCAGTGCGGACATTCCCCTGCCCGCCGCGGGCACGCTCTATCACGGCGTCTTTCCCGGCGGACAGACTGGCGAAGAAGATGATCTCACCCTTGCCGATCTCACCGCCTATGAAACCGCGTCAGGCAAGACCGCGGCCTGGACCTACTTTTCCCATAACTGGTACCACGGACGCGCCTTCCCCATCGAGACCGCGGCCTGGATGCGCGACCACGGAAGCGTCCCCTACATCCGCCTGATGCTCCGCAGTAGCGCGGAACAATACCGCGTCGAACCAACCTATTCCCTCGCCCGCATCCTCAGCGGCGCGTTCGACAACGATCTCAAAGCCTGGTGCGCGGGCGCACGCGATTTCGGTACATCCCTCATCGCCGAATACGGTGTCGAAGTGAACGGCGAATGGTTTCCGTGGAATGGCAGGTGGAACGGCGGCGGGTTGATGATCGGCTATGGCGACCCGCGCCAGCCCAACGGTCCAGAACGATTTCGGAACGTATATCGTCGCATCATCCAGATTTGCCGCGACGAGGGCGCGGAAAACATCACCTGGGTCTTCCACGGCAACGATGGCGACTGGCCGGATGTCGCATGGAATCGCTTTGAGAATTACTACCCCGGCGACGATTACATTGATTGGCTGGCTGTCAGTTCCTACGGCGCGCAAACCCCACCCGACGACTACTGGCCTATCTTCCGCGAAAGCATGGACGCGGTCTATCCACGCCTGGCCGCGCTCTCCGCTACCAAGCCCATCATCGTGGCTGAATTCGGGGTCACCGCGAACAACCCTCTCGGTAGTCAATCTCAATGGGCGCAGGCCGCGCTCACCGACATCACGAACTTCCGATGGCCGCGCGTCATCGCTTTCTCGTGGTGGAATGAATGGTGGCAAAATAACGACAACCCCACCCACGACACCGACATGCGCGTACAGACCAACCCACTTCTTGCGCAGGTTTTCCAAACTTTGGCGGGGACGAATCCCATCGTGATCGGACACATCCCGTGAGACGAAACCGCTTCAGCCCGACCTTTAGTCTGTTCGCCGTGTCATTGACATTTCTCGCGCTGACAATTTTCACGTCCGCCTGCGCGCCGTCTCCAAACCTCCTCCGCGGAAAATCCCTCACATTGGCCTCCGCCTCCGAAAATGGCGTGGAAGTTTCCATCTTCCTCGAACACACCGCCGAAGGGGTTTTTCTCCTGCACGCCACCTTCACTCCGCCTGAGGGCGATCACCTTTACAGCAAAGATATCCCCATCAGCGGCGTGGACGGTCTTGGTCGCCCCACCCTGCTGGCGCTTGTCGGCGAATCAAAGATGCAAGCCCTCGGCTCTTTAACCGAAAGCGTTCCCGCGTTATTGCTCGATTTCGAATACCAGAAATTACCCATCTATCCCGATGGCGCGGTTACGTTGACCATGCCCATCGCCCTGCCCAACGGCGAAGGCTGGGTGAACGACGTTGTCAGCGTCACTTACATGGCCTGCAATGACAATGGCTGTAAGCCCCCGGTGATCGGAAAAATAATTCCTGTGCGCGTCCCCGGCGCAAACTCCATCGCACCGTAATGAAAAATGGAAAGGCGGATTGACCCTCGTGAAAAAATTCCTGTTCCTTCTCATTCCCCTCGCACTCACGCTTGCCTGTCAGGCGGTGAACGGCCGCCCATCTTATTCAGACAGCAACTCGCCCGTCGAGCCGACGCGCACCGTTTCAGATCCTGCCGCGCCGAAGGGCATCACCATCGTCCGCCTGCGCAAACAGGACGGTGACCTCTCCATGCAGTTGGCCGCCGAAGCGTCCAAGGCTGAAGCGCTGGGGCAAATCCCTGTCGTCTATTTCGACGCCTCGTGGTGACCGTCCTGCCGCGTGGTA
>JAYRVQ010000480.1:0-3962 GCA_041918465.1 Anaerolineales bacterium | reverse complement strand
TGGAGCGGGGGTTGTGGCTCGTGGACTTCTGGTCAATGCTGACGGCGGGGGAGAGGCCTTCGATGTAGTCCACGTCGGGCTTGTCCATCTGCCCGATGAACTGACGCGCATACGCCGAAAGCGATTCGACGTAACGGCGCTGTCCCTCGGCGAAGATGGTGTCGAAGGCGAGGGATGATTTGCCCGAACCCGAGAGTCCCGTGATGACCACGAACTTGTCACGCGGAATCTCGACGGTGATGTTTTTCAGGTTGTGGACGCGCGCGCCCACGACGCGGATGACATTGGATGACATAAGTTACCTTTTGGGGATATTGCTATTGTAGCACATATGTTTCAAAAATGCGATTGATTTTGGAGCGCGACCTGGGATTATACCAACCACTCCACTCCGATTTCAGTTATACTGATATGCAACTTCTCAAATCCGGCGGGGTTATCCTTTTCAGCCCCGCCGGTAGGATTTTATGGACTTGCCGGAACCGGAATATAAAGAAGAAGATGTGCTTGCGCTTGCATCCCAGGGCGATAAAGACGCTTTTGGAAGACTATATGAGCGCTATGCGGAACGCATCTTCAACTACGTTTACTATCGGACGGGGAATGTGCATGACGCGGAAGACCTGACGGCGCGGGTCTTCCAGCGAGCGATGAACCACATCCACAATTACACCGACCGTGGCGTTCCGTTTTCGGCCTGGCTCTATCGCATCGCTCACAACCTTGTCGCCAACTGGCACCGGGACCGAAGCCGCAAGCAGGAGATCCCCCTCGACGACGTCCCAATCCTGCATGCCAGGGGCGATCATCCTGAGACGAGTCTCGTCCGCACTGAGGAGCAGGATGCCCTCCTGCGCCTCATCCGCCGACTGCCTTCTGAACGACAGAACCTGTTGATCCTTAAATTTGTCGAGAATATGTCCAACGCCGAGATCGGACAGATCATGGGACGCAGTGAGGGCGCAGTCAAGAGCCTGTACCACCGCACACTGCTGGCCATGCGAGACGAGATCGGCGACCAAATCCTGTTTAGAGGAGAGTGAACCATGTTGAGAATTGTGACCGACGGCGCCGCAGATGTCCCTGCTGGTTGGGACAAACAATATGACATCAAGATCGTCCCCATCAATATCCATTTTGGGGAGAAGACCTTCATCCAATATGTGGATATGGGCTTCAGTGAGTTTTACAAGGAAGTGGAAACCAACAAAACCTTCCCCAAAACTTCCCAGCCTTCCCCACACCAGTTCGCGGAGTTCTACCGCAACAATTTCCAAAAGGGCGAGACCATCCTGTCCATCCACGTAACCAGCAAATTGTCCGGCACGTATGCGTCGTGCGTGGCGGCGGCCGAGGAATTGAAAGGCGAATACAACGTTATTCCCTTCGATTCACAGGGCGGCTCGATGGGTATCGCCTTCCTGTGCCGCACCGCCCGCCTGATGGAACGCGCCGGTAAAAGCGTGGACGAGATCGTCAAGGCGCTGGAAGCCCTGCGCGGAAAAGTACACATCATTCTCACGCTCGACACCCTCGAGTTTGCCAAGCGAAGCGGACGCGTGGGCGCGTTCTCCGCGGCGCTTGCCTCGGTGCTGAACGTCAAGCCGATCGCGCGTTTGCAGGACGGCCTCGTCCACATGGTGGATAAGGTGCGCACGCGCAAGGCCGCGCTGGCACGCGTCATCGAAATGGGACGCGAAGCCGTCGGCGACAAACCCGTCCATCTCGGCATCATGCACGCCCGCGATCTTGAATCGGGCAAGGCACTGCTCGAGGAAGCGAAGAAAAATTTCAAGTTCAAAGATGTTGAGCTGACCGATCTTTCGATTTCACTCGCCATCAACTTTGGACCCGGCACAGTTGGATTGATACTCTATCCTGCGGAGTAGACTTGACGAATGCCTCGCCGTAAACCGACCACACTTCCCGAAGAGACTTTCACCGACCTCGAAGCGCATCTGGCCGGGACTTTGAAGCCGGTCGCGCCTCCGAGAGACTTTACCCAACGCCTGCGCGAACGCGTCTACATCCCGGAACCGCACCTGCTCGCGGAGCGCATCGCCAGTTGGAAGTTCTTCTTCGTTGCCATTGGCGGATTCATGTCTGCCATGGTATTGATCATCACGGTTGCGCGGGCCTTGTTCCATTTGACCGGACGCAGAAGTTAATTTTGTGAGGCGGGATGGAATCCCGCCACCAAGCGTAGTATAGTAGAGCGAGAATTTTTCTCGCTCTACTTTTTTAGGAGACACCATGAAAAAACTATTTCCCATCCTCGCCGCGCTGACGTTGATCGCATCGGCCTGCGCGAAACCCATCCAGACTCCCACGCAACTCCCCGCGCTGGAGGTGACTCCCCTCGCAGACCAGCCATATCAAGTGACGGGTTCGTTCCAGGTCTCGAATGGATTCGTGGTGGGCACGTACTTCGTCGAGCACGCGGTGGCGTTGACCGACATGCACGGCTTTGTGATTCGCGATGAAGAGTGGGAACTGCCCGTGGACTCTCAGGTGCTTGGCTACGCGGAGATCGATCTGGATTCATTGACCGGCATATTTGACTTGAACCTGCCCATCCAACCGGAGGGCGAATTTAACGATGTGGACAATAATGGCAAGTCCGATAAAGGCGTGCAAATTTTCGCGGTGGCCTATTCCCCGAACCTGACAGGCGGTCCGTTTTCATCAGGCGATGACCGTTCGCGCGGCTGGCCTTCGTACCTCGCCTCGGTGATGACCGATAGCGAGAACAACGATGAAGTGGTCGGCGGCAAACTCATCGTCTGGTCGCCGGATGACGCGCAGGGATTCCCGACCGGTTTCGGCGCGGACGGTTTGCTGTTCACTGCGGACGACCCGACCGCGGTGATTCCTTCCGGGTATTCCTTTGTTGACTTAAGCGGGAGCAGGTTCAAGGTCACGCGCGAGGCGAGCGCGAATTTCACGCTGTTCGAGCCGCAGGATGTCGCGCTTAAGGATTTCTCCGAACTGTCCTACACCGAGGCGTTCGACAGGATGTTCGAGATCGTCCGCAAGGAATATGCCTTCAATGGGATCGAGGGCAAGGCGCCGGATTGGGACACGCTGTACGGTGAACTCAAGCCGCGCGTGGAGCAGGCCGAAAAAGACCGCGACGCCGAGGCGTATTACCTGGCTTTGCGCGATTTCACCTGGGCCTTCAAGGATGGGCACGTGGGACTCGGCGGCGGCGAAATTCAGGTGGGACTCTTTTCCGCCGCGACCGAGGGCGGATACGGATTCGCGATCCGCGAGTTGGATGACGGGAAAGTGATCGTCAGTTATGTGCTGGCAGGCGGACCGGCCGCGGGCGCGGGGATTCAAGTCGGCGCAGAGGTGACCCAGTTTAACGGCCAGCAGATTTCAGCCGCGATCGAGGCGACTGAGTCATGGGCTTCGCCGCAGTCCATGGAAAGTTCGGTACGTTATCAGAAAGCTCGTTATCTGACGCGCGCTCCGCTCGGCGTGCAGGCCGCGGTCACGTTCACGAATCCGGGCGGCGAGTCGCAAACCGTCACATTGACGGCCATCGCCGAGCGGCAATCGTTTGCATCCACGTCCACCTTCCTCGGCTACAACGCCAACGGCCTGCCGGTGGAATATAAAATCCTGTCTTCGGGCGCGGGCTACGTGAAGATCAATTCGAATTACGATGACCTGAACCTGATCGTGCGCCTGTTCGAGCGCGCCCTGAAAACCTTCGAGGCCGCGCAGGTGCCCGGCATCATCATTGACATGCGCCAGAATTCCGGCGGCGCGCCGCTCGGGCTGGCGGGATTTTTAACAGAGAACGAGATCTTCCTCGGCCAACTGCAATATTTCAGCGAGGCGACGGGCGAGTTCGAGAACGAAGGCCTGCCCGATAAAATTTTGCCGAACGAGAATCAATATTATTTCGGCAAGATGGTTTTGCTGGTCGGTCCCGCCTGCGCCAGCGCCTGCGA
>JAYRVQ010000479.1:0-9015 GCA_041918465.1 Anaerolineales bacterium | reverse complement strand
CACGAAGAGGATCGTGCGGATGTTGTGCAGGCGGCGGCGTTCGAGGGACTCTTCGATGATGACGCGCAGGTCGGCCTTGCCCGCGAGGATCGCGGAGATAGTGACGAAGTGACTCTTGGTGGTGTTGGCTATGACTTGCGCCAGGGTGGTTTTGCCCGAACCTGGCGGACCGAAGAGAAGGATGGAGGAAAAAAGCCTGTCCGCTTCAATGGCACGGCGCAGGAGTTTGCCCTTACCGACGATGTGTTCCTGTCCCACAAATTCGTCCAGCATGCGCGGACGCATGCGCGCTGCGAGCGGGGCTTCGCTTTTCATACGTTCCTGCATGGCGTGGTCGAAAAGATCAGACATGATGTGATTCTACTACTATCCAGAAATAGAACTTTCGGATTCCAAAACTTGCCCTGCCTGCGCCCAGGTGTGAGATTGGTTGACGAGGTAAATGCCAACCAACGCAATAATCCCACCCGCAACCTGGAATATGCCAGGAATTTCTCCGAGTAATGGAATTGCTAGAATAGTGGTGACAATGGGTTGCCCGATCAGGCTGGGCGAGACGACTGAGGCAGGTAAATGTCCCAGCGCATATGAAATGGACATATACCCAATGATCTGTGAAACGATCGCGGTTGCAAAAAAAACGATCCATGATTGAGCGGAATACCCCGTCAGTGAATAACCCATGACCAGGCTGATGACCATCAATCCAAATGATGCCGATAGGCTGGCGAGCCACCAGTAGCGGAACACATCCAAATTCGCGCGGCCGTGCTGGGTGGTGAGCATGTACGCGGCGTAGAAGATCGCTGCGCCGCATGCCATCAGGTCGCCGAGACCGAGCGCGGGGTGTTGCAGGAAGTCCCGTCCGACGATGAAGACCGCGCCCGTCAGCGCAAGTGCGAGACCCAGCCAAAAGTCCAGGCGGAGGCGTTCGCGGAAGAACAGCATCGCCGCCAGCGCCACCCAAAGCGGGGCAGTATTTCCGAGCAGGGTCGCGTTCGAGGCGGTCGTGTACAGCACCGACGTGTTCCACAATGCGAAGTCGCCCGCGGCGAAGAGTCCGCCCAGAAGTGGAATCAAAAAATGCGCGCGCGGGATGGAAGGAGCGCCGCGCTGTTTGTGGATGAAAAACGGCGCGGTCAGCGCGGTGGCGAGAGTCAGGCGGTAAAACCCAGTTACAGGTCCGGGCGCGTTGGCCCAGCGCACAAACATGGCTGTCATGCCAAGCGATAAAACCCCGATCAGGAGAGCGAGGTAGGCAAAGATTCGATTATTTGGATTTCCGGGAATCATCGGCGGGATTGTATCACGCCGCGAGATGACTGAGGAGCGCGGGCAATTCATGGAGTGACTGAATTTCCGCATCAGGCTGGACTTTGTGCATGTTCGCCGTTTTCGAGACGCGACGTGTGATCCAGACGGTGTAGATCCCGAGTTTCTGCGCGCCGCAAACATCAGCATCGAGACTGTCGCCGACCATGGCAACTTCGCGCGCTGGGATGTTCCAGTGCGCAAGCGCAAGCTCGAAAATGCGCGGATGAGGTTTTCGAAAGGAACAGGCCGCGGAGGTCAACACGAAGTCGAGGAACGGTTCGATCTGAAAGCGGTCAACGAGTTGAAAAACATCCTGGTTGTCGCCTGCGTTGGATACCAACCCGAGGTGATAGCCGCCCGCTTCCAGCGTTCGGAGGGTGAGCAGGGCATCCTCCTCCAAAACCCAGTTTGGCTGGGTATGGGCATAGAAGGCATCCAGCGCACGGCGAATGGATTTCGTGTCTGCGCTTGGGTAGCCTTTTTCCGCCAGAAGTTCGCGCAGGACGGCGAGGTAGGTTGTCTCGAAGAGATCCTCGTCGCGGCGGGCAAAATAACGGTCCAGGTGGTAGCGGACGGATTTTGGGAGTCCCGCGCAGTCCAGGTCATATCCCTGATTGCAAAGTGATTCTGCCAGAGACTGGTAGCCGCGTTCAAGAATTGGTTCCCAGGGGTCGCGCGAGAACATTAAAGTTCCCCCCAGATCAAAAAGTACGGCGCGGATGATGGCTGTCATCCACCTTCATATACTTTGACTCTTGATTCCCGTAAAGGGATACAAGAGTCACAATCAAGGTTTTAAATTTAAAAGGTTAACCGCCGCCTTTAAGATAAATGCCAGTTGGATCAAGTTCCTCGCGCAGGATCTTCAATTCCTTTTCGGTGACAGGTTCTGTGGTCCGCACCCGCGCGGCGATTTTCAGGTCCCAGCCTGTGTTGGCTTTCGCGTCTTCCACTGTTTTACCGGGATGGAGAGCCGCCAGCGTAAGTTCGCCATTTTCATCCGGTTCTAAAATTCCGAGGTCGGTCACCACTGCTTCCATGCCGCGGCCGCGCAATCCAATGCGCTGGCGCTCTCCGCCGCCATCCAACGCGCCGACGGAAGTGCGAAAGTCGCAACGTTCGGGGAATCTGCGTTTCTGATGCGGCGTCATAATGTAACAGCGGTTTGCCCAGGCCGCGATCTCCTGCGAGCCGCCGGAACCCGGCAGGCGTACTTTTGGTTTTTCGTATGCGCCAATGACTGTGGCGTTGATATTTCCATATTTGTCGATCTGCGCGCCGCCCATAAACCCCACGTTCACATTGCCGCGCTGAAGATAGTTCGCAAAAATATCGTACATGCTCACCACCGAGAGTGAGCCGCTTACCAATGTCGGGTCGCCAATCGACAGGGGAAGCCGTTCCGGTTCCGCACCGATCACACCCGCCTCGTAGATCATTACCAGGTTGGGCGCGTGCGTGCGCTTGGCGAGGTTACAGGCCAGGTTGGGTTGTCCCACGCCCACAAAAACGACATCGCCATCGCGCAACAGGCGCGCGGCGTTGACGATCATCAGTTCGGCGGATGAATATTCGGTCATATTATCTCCTTGTCCGCAATTGCAGGTTGAAATGCGACAATCAGGTCGCGTCCCCTCTCCTTGGCGGAGTATAGCGCCTTATCAGCTTTGAGTAGAACATCTTCCAGGCTTTCATTCGGGGCACTGTTACATTCAGCGATGCCGCCACTGACGGTAATGCCGAAGAATTGACCGTCACATTCGAATTGGGTCTCGCGCAAGGTGGCGGCGATTCGCTTCGTAACTTGCAGAGACTCTTCGATTCCCGCACTCGGCAAGGCGATTACGAACTCTTCCCCGCCGTAGCGTCCAAGAATATCCATTTGGCGGATGTGGAGTTTCATAATTTGTACTGCCTGTTTCAATACCCGGTCTCCAACGGCATGACCGTAGCGGTCGTTGACAGTTTTGAAATGATCCACATCGAAGATCGCAATGGAAAACGAGTGATTGAGTCGTTCGGCTTCAGAAAATGATTGTTCGGCCAGTGCGAAGAAATGCCTGCGAGTGTAGATGCCTGTCAGCGAGTCGGTGATGGCAAGTAGTTTGAGTTCGCGGGTGCGCTCTTCCACCTGGGTTTCGAGCGTTGCGGCGTATCGTTCAAGTTCCTGATGCGATTCCTGGATCTCTGCTTCCATGCGGTTCAGTGCCTGGGATAGCGATCCCATTTCATCGTCAGTGGCGATCTGAAGAGGTGTGCTCATGGATGCGTCGGGGAACGCTTTTACATGTTCGGTCAACGCGGTAAGCGGAATCACAAAACGTTTTGCAAGCCAGAGCGACATGGCGCTGGCAACAATGACGGCCATAGCGGAGACTAGGGAGAGTAAAACGGCAATTTGGATTGCGTAGTGTTCTGCCTGCGCAATGGATCGTTCCGCGGCGTCGCGTTCGAGTTTTTCGAAAGTCTCCAGCGATTTGATCAGGGCCGGTTGATAATGATTGAGCAGGATATCCATTTCGTGCGCGGTCTCTGTCCCCAGACCATTTTCAGCGTCCGATGTGTCCAACACGTGGCGGCTTTGCACGTTGAACGCGACCAGATACTGGCGGATTAACCCAACCGCGATGCTTTCATCCACATCATTCGGATTAACGTTGTTCGCAGCCTGCTGGAGCAGGTTTTCCAGCAGGACGATCTGATCGTTGATCGCCTGTCGTTCCACCTGCCCGTTTTTCGGTGCGACGACATATTGTTGGACGGTATTGGTCAGGAGCAGCGCCTCTGAGCGGATGCGCGCACTGAACAGGGCTACTTCCTGCCGCTGAAAGGCTTCCACGAGAATCGTTTGACGGGCGTACTTGATACCCACAATGGAACTTGCGGAAACCACTACAACCACCAGTGCCAGGCTGGAGTAGGTGATGATGATCTTGCGGGCGATATTTCCACGGAATGGTTTCATGGATCGGATACTTGCTCGTCCAGTTCCTTTTGATAGAACGGGGCAATCTCATTCAGGGCATCTTGGGCCGTTTTTTCTCCCAACAATATCGATTGCAGGGCTAGCTGTAATTGATTTTCCATTTCCAGCGAAATATCCACGGGTGTTTCATAGACGCCGTAGACAACCAGCCGGGAAACGATGGAACGCGGCTCGTCGGTGGCAAAGAAGGTGTTGCTGCGCCGCAAACTGGGAGCAAGCTGGTAGCCGGGGATGTCCTGCGCAATCTCTGTGCTGGTCAGGTAGCGGGCAAAAGCGTGCGATGCGGCAAGGATGTTCGGATCGTCCACCTGGATAACAGCAAAGAGGCCAAACCCGCCTGAAGTCACGAGTTGACCCGTCTCACCGACGGGGTTCGGGAATACGGAGAACGGAATCCCCTCGGTTTGCAGTTCGGTGATTACGGCGGGCGTTTCCATCATCATGGCAATTGTTCCTGCCTTGAACTGGGTGCGCACATCCGTTTGCCCGACCGTGCCGAAATCGGGTGGAGTAACGTTCTCCACCAAATGCAGGTCTGCGAATTTTTGCAGGGCAGATACCGCCTCGGGCTGATTCATGGTGAAGGTGTGCCCATCTGGACTACGGACGCGTCCGCCATCCATATAGTAGATGGGCATATATACTGCCTGGCCGGCGGCAGATGATGTGGAGAACGCGTACACTTGTGTACCGTCATCGCGAATGAAAGTGAGTTTTCGGCAGGCATCCACAAACTCCTGCCATGTCCACGGGTCTTCAATAGTGGGTATGGTAACGCCGCGCTCCGCGAATAAGGCCGGGTTGGCATACATCGCGACCGCTGTGACCCATTGAGGCCAGGCATACACCTTGCCATTCACCATGGCCATCTGCGTGGCATTATCGTAATAATCCTGTTTATCCTCTTTTGTCATAAACGGTTCAATGGTCGAAATGATGCCGCGGCGGACCAGGTCTGGCATCATGTTTGGAGTAATTGAAAACACATTGATGTTTTCGCGCGTTTCCAACGCCGCGTACAGTTGGTCGGTGCCTTCTGTAGTATATGGGATGCCCACGATCTCCACGGTGATATGCGGGTATCGCTTTTGGAACGACTCTACGATCAGTCTGGCTTTTTGAGATGCGGCATCATCTCCCCCTTCCACATAGCCGCGGCGGTAGTAAATGATCGTCACCGGGACTGGCTCCTTTGTCCCGCAGGCAGACATAAGCAGGGAAAAGATTACCAGCAGGAAGATCGAGTTGAGCAGGCGTCTGGTTTGCATGAGAGTCTCTCCTTGTTTTACGAATTGACATGATTGACAAACTCGACAATAAGACGGCTGACTTTTTCAGGTTCTTCCAACGGTAAGATGTGCGTGGCTTTTTCGAGCGTTTCGATCCGGACCTTCGGGTTGGCGCGCTGGACCCGGGCCGCGGTCTTTGCCCAAAATGTATCAGATTGTGCCCCGCGGAGGAGGAGAGTTGGAACTTGCAAATTTTTTAGTCCGCGCCAGAGATCGAGGTCGCGCCAGATGCCCGTGTAGTAGATGCGCGCTTCCCATTCTGGCGAGTAGATCAGTTCATATCCACCCTCGGGAAGTGATCGCGTCATCCCTTTGATGTATGAGCGCAGGCTCTCGTCCGAAAGATTGCGGAACACAACCTTTCGGCGGTAGCCGCGGAAGACGGTTTCCAGGTCATCGAAATGACAGCGGCGATTCAATGCTCCGGGAATCTTTGGATGACGTTTCCATCCCAACCCCACAGCGCGAACCAGATTCCAGAATAGGATGAAATAAGGCAGAAAGAGGACTGGGTCTATCAACACGAGGGCGCGGAAGTGGTGGGGTTCGCGCAGGGCGGCGCGCAGGGTGACAGTCCCGCCGACGGAATGACCGACTCCGATAACGGGATCAGGTTCACGGTCCGAAAGGAAGCGGAGCAGGTCATCTGCCAACGGATGCCAGTCGCGAAGTCCCTCGGGTTTTGATCCCGGCCAGAGCGGGCGCAGGTGCATTCCAAAGACTCGGTAATGCGGTTGTAAATGTTCAAGAAGAGGCAAGTAGCACGCAGGCGGGTAGCCGTTGGCGTGCAGGAAGTGGAGGGGCGTACTGGTGCCGCCAAATTCGGTGAAAGGGATTTGCGTTGATGCCATGTAATGATAAAAAAGAGCGGCGACATCCACCGCTCTTTTTGTTTTATGGGATGGTGTACGATTCGAGAACGATGGTCTCGACGTAATCCTGGCCGCCGAGTTTGCCATAGCCGTTGGATTTGACCCAGCCAACGCCCGGCGCATACCAGACGGTGTAAGTGCTGTCTATGGTCAGGGTGATGATGTTTGATTGGGTGGTCACATCAAAATCAATGACAGTGCTGACTTCGATGGCAATGGCTTCAAACGTGCCAGCCGGGACGGTAACGCTTTCTTTATTCCCTGCTGTGTAGGTAATGGCGACGCGCCCGGTCATGGTTGCGGGGGTGCCGTCTTTTGTTTTCTCGATTCCCTGAATATCCAAGGCATGTGTCCATTCCATGCCGGGGGTGATGGCGGGTGGAAGGAAGGCGCCTGAAACATTGCTGGCTTTCAGGTCGGTAAATTTTTCAAAGGCGAGCATGCTGGTTGCGTCGGTGGCTCCCAGTTGGCCGGGGACCAGGCCCTCCGGTTTGCAGGACCATTCCTGGATCAACTCCTGGTTTTTGATGTTCGAGTTGAGGGAAAATCCATCCGCACGCACGTTGGTGATCGTGCGGGTGAAAGTGTAGGGACCGGACGGGCTTCCGGCACTGGAGTAAGTATAGGTGGCGTTGTTCTTGACCGGCATGTATTCGTTGGCGCATGGATTGCTGGGTTGCGCGGTCGGCAAAACAACAACCGGTTCCGCGCCCGGGTCCGCGGGGACCGTGGTGGGGGTTTCGGCGCCCAGTCCGCAGGCGGTAAGTGTGGTGACCAGCAGGATTACACTGGCGATTTTTGTAAAACCGTTCTTCATAATTCAAAAGCTCCTTGAAATTTAGTTCCCTGATTATACAACTGAATGATAAGCCCTTCTTAAGCCGTCCGTTTGAATTTCATGGTGAAGAGACTACCCCTGCCGGGAGTGCTGGAGACTTCCAGTTCCCCGTTGTGCTGTTCGATAACCTGGCGGGCGATGGCAAGCCCCAGGCCGATACCGCCATACAGATCATCTTCGTGTCGTTCCAGGTGGTAGAACCGGTCAAAAATGTGCGGTTGGGTATTGGGTGAGATCCCAATGCCGTGATCTTCAACCGCCACTTCCAGCATATCGCGCCCGGATTGCAGGCGGATTTCCACGTCACCACCATGTGGACTGAACTTGATGGCGTTGTCGACCAGGGATGTCAACGCTCGCTCGAGTGAACGGGCATCCCCGGGGATGGTGGGGAGCCGGTGATCGCCGCGCAGGGTCAGGACAATATTCTTTTCGACCGCCCTGCCTTTGTATTTTTCGATCACATTGCGGCTTATTTCGCCCATGTCCACGGGTTGGAACTCGGACAGAACCAGGTCCATTTCCTGTAGAAAGAGAATATCGTTGACCAGTGCCACAATCTGGCGAACGTTGCGCTCGACGGTATCCACGGCGGTTTTGAGTTGATCGCCCGACATGGCTCCCTTTTGAAGGAGTTGCAGGTAGCCGCTGGCCGACATCAGCGGAGTTCGCAATTCGTGTGCCACATTGGTCAGGAAATCCCGGCGCGCCAATTCCTGTTCAGCCAGTTTTTGATAGGCTTGCGCCAGTTCACCAGCGCGCACGCGCAGGTCTTCTATTGCCATTTCATCGTTCTCGCGCAGGCGACTGCTGATCTCGCGTACCATGGCAAGCGCCACACTGCTGGAGTGTTCAAGCACCCGGTCGAATTCTTTCTTGTCAAGTTCAAGCACGACAATCGGGGTCGTGGATGTGACTGTGGCGGCGCGCGGCGCATTGTGGATGAGTGCCATCTCGCCGAAAAAATCACCGGGATGGAGTGTTTTCAGCAGGCGATTTTCCGTGGTGTTCACCAGTTTGGAAACCTGCACCTCGCCTTCAAGGATCATGTAAAAGGTATGTTCGGTGGCATTTTCACGACACAAGACCGCTCCCTCCGGGTAATTCTGGACCCGGCAATTCGCGATCAGTTCCTCCACCTCGGTCGGCTTGATGCCGGGGAAGGCGCGGGGAATGACTTTACTGGGAGCGCGGAGGGTGGTCATAGGCAGGATTCCTTATTTTGTCTCTTGCGCGAATTTTCCAGACAACATCACCTTTGGATTACTCGGACGCCGCTTTCAGGAATTCCAGGAGATTGGAGCCGAATCCGGCCTCCATTTTCCGTGGGACAAAAAATGTCATTCCATGTTTACTGCCTAGGTAAACATGGATTCGATAAAGATCGTTTGGCGCGATGCTCCAGCAGGTTTGCGGCGCAGGATAATCATTAAGAGCGTACATGCAATGCACTGGCTTGCCTTCTGCAAGCATGGTTTGTGCCGCCTGTCTATAATCAACATTCAGCCAGTTGCCCGGGGAAACGCTAAATGCTCCAGAGCAAAACTCACCACAGGCGTCCACCACCGCGTCCGCGCCGATGGAGGTCCCGATGCCGATCACGTGGTTCGGGTCCACGCCAGGCATCGTCCGCGCGATGGCGTAGGCGGCTTTCGCGTCCATCAGAAATTCATCTGCATACAGGCTGACATCATCGCTTTCCAGCAGAGGCAAGCT
>JAYRVQ010000478.1:0-2657 GCA_041918465.1 Anaerolineales bacterium | reverse complement strand
TCGGCCATCTGAGCGCGCAGATCGGCGTGATCCTTGTCAATTGTGAAGAGCGCGCCGAGGTAGAAGAAGAAGCACAAACCCCAAGTGACTGTGGGAATGATCAGGATGGCGGTCTGGAGGCTGGTGGCGTCGGCGATGATGCCTGTAAGGATGGGGGCGAAGGCCGCGCCCGCGTTCTCGATAAAATACTCCACGGCCTGCGCCGTCGAGCGGACCTCGGGAACGGTCACGTCATAGACTGTGGCAATGACATTGGCCGAAGAGAGCGGCATGAAGATGGCAGTGAGACACATGAAAACGAAGAACTGGTTTTTCGCTTCGATGGGTGTGGTGACAGCGAGAGCAAGGAAGATCGCGCCCAATACCACGCCCGCGCTGGAGATGATGATGCGTCCCTTTTTCGTGAATTTGAAGAGGAAGTCGCCAATCGCGCCGCCGACAAAATATCCCGCCGCGAGAATCAGGATGACGGGAGCCATCGTGAACAGGATGCCATTGGCGTCATAGCCGCGTTCTTTTTCAAGGTAGGCAAAGAAAAAGTAAGTGATGACATTCCATGGGAAGACGCCCGCGAAGCCTTGCAGGAAAATAAACCACATGGTCTTCTTTTTGAAGATCTCTTTGGCTTCCTTCCATGAGAATTTGAAGGTTGCCATTTCGGCCATGCCTTCGAATTCAGGTTCGGCCTTGCCGCGCGGCATATCCTTCACAAAGAAAAAGATGAGCACCGCGATGACGAGTCCCAGCGAACCAGTGATGTAAAAGATGGAGCGCCAGCCGCCAATCATCGGCGCAATCATCAAGGCAAGAATCATGCCGAGCAAATATCCAAGCGGTTGCGCCAGTTGCAGAACGCCATAAATTTTTCCCCGCAGGTTGGGACCAAAATAGTCTGCCACAAGGGTGTAGAGTCCAGGGTAGGAGGAATCGTCAATGCCCGTGGAGGCGCGGGTGGTAAGGAAGGCGGGGAACGAACGGACAACGCCATTCAACCAGGTGGTCGCGCCCCAGATGAACGAAGCCAGCGCCAGAAGTTTGGCGCGGGCGTAACGGTCATATAGATAACCCCAGATTGGATAGAGAAGGGTGGCGACGATCAACGCGCCCGAATTGATCCACCCCCATTGTGTGTTGGTCATTGCGAATTCTTCGCTGATGGGCACCTGCATCGAGCCGATCATCAGTTTATCGGTCTGGTGCAACAACATAAAAAAGAAAAAGATGACGACCACGACCCAGCGGTTACTTGCGCGTTTCTCAGTCATAGTTCACCTCTCAGCAGGGATTTTCCCAAGTATCAGGGAGCGGGTATCAGGTGTCAAGTGTCAAGTATCAGGAGATTCATCCGCGATGATTTCGCGAGCAAGTGACTGGAGAATATCGCCATCATCGATCTTCGCCGCGCGCCAGTAGATGTCGAGCAATTCGAGCGGGCTGAGACTGCTGACAGACTGATCTTCGGGCAGGCGGACGCGCGTCTCGATCTGCGGACGTTTGACAAAATGGAATTCGAACGTTTTCTCGGCGTGCTTTCGTAACGCGGCTTCATCAATCAGCGCGTCCATTTCGCGGGGATATTCCACAACGAGACGGAGGATTGCCCCGTCCATTTTCTTCTGCGACGGGAGCGCGGCCATCAGCGTCTCGTTCGCGTCATTTCCTGACTTCAGGCTGGCGCGGCAATCTATGAACGGACGCGTCCCTGTAAGTTTCCGCCACTCCACCTGCGTATCTTTCCCCGCTTCGATGTGTGCGGTAACAAAGTATCGTTCTTCCTGCGCCTCGCCAAAGTCCACGCGCTCGATGGAGCCAGGATAAACGACGGGAGGCTGATGTCCCTCGTTCACATCCTGCGGTTTGTGGATGTGTCCCATCGCGACGTAATTTAATTTTTTATTTTTCACCAACCCTGCGGAAAGCACGAGATCGTTCCCCAGCATCACCAGCCGCTCCCCACCAAACTTCGCACCTTCGATGGACGCGTGCGCGGTCAGGATGATCGGCAGGGACGGGTCGGATTCTTCCAGCCAGCCGTCAACGAGATTCGATATTCGTTCTTCGATGTTCGAGTAAATTTCTTCGGTCTCGGTTCCACTCATTTCAAGATTCGCCATCAGGCTGGAGCGCGAAATCCACGGCATGGCGATGACCTGCACGGGCAAGTCCCACAAATCGTTTGGTTTCAAAAATTGCGGCCTGTCCAGCACTTTTACGAACGGCACTTGCAACGTGTCGAATTCCTGGATGGCGTGTGCGCGTCCGATGGCGGGAGAAATGTCATGGTTGCCAACCAGCAACAAGGTCGGGATGCGCGCCTGCGAGAGGCGGACGATGCGCTTACCCCACTCCCGCTGAAAGGTTGGAGCGGGCGAACGATCCTTGTAGGCATCCCCCGCGAAAATGACCAAGTCCACCTTCTCTTCGATGGCCGCGTCCACGATGGTATCCAGCGACTTAAGAAAGTCGAGCACGCGCAGGGGCAGTCCCGTCGCGGGATCGTGGCGGCCGTAGTTGGCCATGTCAATGTGGGCATCAGAGAAGTGTAGTAGTCTCATAGTCGCTAGTCGGTTAGTCGGCTAATCGCTGACCAGAAGACCAGCAGACTAGTAGACCAGTGGACGAATTATGGTTGCGCCCCCAAATCCTGCAACGCCTGA
>JAYRVQ010000477.1:0-5102 GCA_041918465.1 Anaerolineales bacterium | reverse complement strand
GCGCCTGCGGACTCGAAACCCGCTGTTGCTCCAAGTTCCTGACCGACTTCAGCCCCATCTCCATCAAGATGGCCAAAGAGCAGGGTATCTCACTGACGCCAAATGAAATCACTGGCATGTGCGGTCGCCTGCGCTGTTGTCTCGTCTACGAATACGAGCAATACGTGGCCGCCCGTAAAGAACTACCCAAGCGCAACAAACGCGTCGTCACCCCGCGCGGCGAAGGCAAAGTGGTGGATGTAATGCCCATGACCAACACTGTCCTCGTCCTGCTCGACAACGATGAGCGCCACTTCCCTGTCCCGTTTGAGCGCGAAGAACTCCAGCCATGGGACGAACTCGAAGCCCTGCGTCGCAAATCCGAAGCCCCCTGTGACCGTCACGAAGGCGGCGGATGCACATGTGGAAAAAGCAAAAAAGAGAGCGGCGAAAAGAGCGAAGGTAATCCGAAACCCGCCCGCAAAAAGTAGCGGCGAAACCATCCAATGGAACCCGGCGTCTGGGAATCTCCCCAACACATCCTTGTGATTCTGGCTCATCCCGATGATCCAGAATTTTTTTGCGGTGCAACCCTCGCAAAGTGGTCGCGCGCTGGGCACAAAATCACCTATTGCCTGCTGACCTGCGGCGACAAAGGCTTCAACGATTCCACCACCAAAGATATGACTCCATCTGACCTGTGCGCGTTGCGGCATGACGAACAACGCGCCGCGGCGGACGTGATCGGCGTGCAGGCGGTTCATTTTCTGGACCGTGAGGACGGTTACCTCGTCCCAGACCTGAATCTACGCCGCGACATCGTCCGCGTCATCCGACGCGAGAAACCCAGCATCCTCGTCACCTGCGATCCGCAGAACCTGTTCGCCGTCTACGGACTCAACCATCCCGACCATCGCGCTGCGGGACAGGCCGTCCTCGACGCGGTCTTCCCTGCCGCGGGCAACAAAGCCTTCTTCCCCGAACTCCTCGCCGATGGACTCGAGCCGCACATGCCGAAAGAAGTCTGGTGCTCGCTCACCAGCCAACCAAACACCATCCTTGATGTGACCACCACCTGGCCGATCAAGCTCAAAGCGTTGCTGAATCACAAATCCCAGATCGGCGATGTGGACAAATTCAAGGAACGCATGAAGTCCCGTCGCACCGAAGACAGCACGGATGAAAATCCACGCTACGAGGAAAAATTCCGCGTGGTGAAGTACGGGTAGCCGATGAAGACAAAGCAAACGCAGGGGATTCAATCACCTCGAATCCCCAAACTAACACAGACAGATGCGCCTGCATCGCTTGAAAGCGGCATGGACTATTCGACGCAATTATGGATCGGCGCGGACTTTTCCCTGCAAAAAGCCAGCGGGATGGTATTCGAGCAAATCCGCCTCAAACACACCAGAATGAACGGCCTTGAACTCAACAAGTCGCGTCTCGTGGACGTTGCGATGGAAACCTGCGATCTTTCGGGAATAACCTGCGCGAAGACCCGTTTCCAACGGACGGAGATCGCTGATTCCAGACTGATCGGCATCAATTTTCTCGAATCCGAATTCGATGACGCGACTTTCAAGGACAGCGTTTTCGAAAATATGGTTTTCTTTTCGGGTCATCAAAAGAATACCCGATACACAAATTGCAATCTTCGGAATGCCCGCTTTGAAGATGCCGACCTTTCAGGCGTCATCTTCGACAAGTGCGATCTGACAGGTGCCTATTTTCGGGGCGTAAAACTCAACGGCGCAGATTTCCGCGGTTCAATCATCAGCGAAATGGCGTTGGACCCGAAAGATGTCCGAGGCATGATCATCGAATCAGTCCAGGCGGCTCAAGTTGTGATGCTGCTTGGGCTGGAAGTGAAAGAACCGCGGGAGTAACCGCCCACAGCGGCTGACCTTCAACTTTCAACATTAAACAGGAAATCAAATGCCCAATTTTCTTGCCGAAGCAAAATCGTTATTTAGGTACACCCAATCCCTGCGCCGCGACTTCCACATGCACCCCGAACTCGGCTTCCGCGAAATCCGCACTGGTGGAATCGTGGCAAAGGAACTCGAGTTGCTCGGGATCGAAGTCACCAAGGGAGTTGGCAAAACGGGAGTCGTTGGCCTGCTTGAAGGCGGAAAACCTGGTCCTACCCTTCTCCTCCGCTTCGACATGGACGCGCTTCCTATCACCGAAACCACGAACGCGGAGTACGCGTCCCAAACCGAGGGCGTCATGCACGCCTGCGGACATGACGGTCACACCGCCATCGGACTGACCGTGGCAAAAATGCTCCACGCCCACCGCGAGCAACTGGCAGGTACGGTCAAATTCTGCTTCCAACCCTCCGAGGAGGGCAACAACGGCGAAGAGGTCGGCGGCGCGGAAATGATGATGCGCGACGGCGTACTCGACCATCCCAAAGTGGACATGACCCTCTCGCTTCACCTGTGGAACGAGAAACCACTCGGCTGGGTACACGTAGCAAAGGGACCCGTCATGGCGGGCGCGGAACAGTTCAAGATCAAACTCATCGGCAAGGGCGGTCACGGCGCGGTGCCAAACCTGACAGTGGATCCCATCCTCGCCGCGGCGCAAATCGTCAGCGCGGCGCAAAGCATCGTGGCGCGCAACGTTGGTCCGCTGGAAACGGCCGTTGTCTCGTTCACCATGCTCCACAGCGGCACGGCTTTTAACGTCATCCCGCATGAGGCGACACTCGAGGGGACGATCCGCACCTTCGACGCGGGAGTCCGGCTCAAGGTCCTGGAAAGATTCGAACAGATCACGCGCGGCGTCGCATCCGCGATGGGGTGTCAAGTGGAGATGAATGTCAAACGGTTAACGCCCGCGCTCGTCAACGCAGACGAAGTGACCGCCTCCGTTCAGGAAACGGCACGGCGAGTCCTGCCCGACGCGCATCACGACAACACACCTTACCTGACAATGGGCGCGGAAGACATGGCCTTCATGCAGGAAAAAGTTCCCGGGTGTTATTTTTTCATCGGGTCTGCCAACAGTGAGCGCGGACTGAACTACGGGCATCACCATCCCAAATTTGATTTCGATGAAGAGGCGCTTGTGCGCGGCGCGGCATTGATGGCGGCCTCGGCGGCAGATATGTTGAAGCAGGAAAATCGTCCGGGGACATGAAACAGGTTTGCAACGAAGAAACACCAGGAAACAATTACAATAAAGTTATGAAGGCGCAAACGATTCTGCAACTGACGATATTCCTGATCCTGGTTTCCTGCGGACCCGCTCCGCTTCCGACTCCGACCGAAGCTGGTGTGGTGACTAAAGAGCCCACACGAACGCCCGCACCGTCCACCGCCACCCCGCGTCCGACAGCCTCGCCCACCCCCAGGTCCAACCGAACCGCTATTTTTGGGATGGTGGAAAATACCGTGGACGCGCGCAAATCCGAAACGGATGAATACGCGCCCGCCAGCCTGGGTCTGACATTTCCCGTCGGCGGACAGGCACGCACCGGAGAGGATGGCCGCGCCCGTCTTAACCTTGCGCCCGATGAAACCATCATCCGCCTCGCACCGAACACCCTTTTTACCCTTTCATCGCTGGAAGAAAAAAAGAGCAATCCATTTACCCTGCTTGAATTGTTCTTCGGTCAGATCTACATCATTTTATCGGGCGGGGAATTGCAGGTGAAAACCCCCAGTGGGACAGCCGCTGTTCGCGGAAGTATGCTGGGCGTATCTTACGACCCGGAAACCAAAACGATGACGGCCACCTGCATCGAAGGCCATTGCAGTCTGCGAAACGAAGCCGGCATCATCGAGCTGGTCGAGGGGCAGGCCGCCGACATACTTCAAGGCATCCTGTCAACCAAACCGCGTCTCATCACCGACGCCGAACTGCTCGACTGGCTGGAGTTCACGCCTGAACTGGACGGACTCCTGGACTTCCTGCCCACTCTGCGAGACCGAATCGATATCCTGCCCGACCGCCCGCGTATCCGACGCTAAAGGTAAACGCCCATGAAAAGTAGAACCGTTGGTATCCTGACCCTGCTGGTCGCCGCGGGCACCGGGATTTTCGCGCTGGCACAGAACACGCTGTCTCCAGCGAAACCCCCACCCACCAGCGTAAGCGAATTACCACCCACAACTGAGCCCAGCGCACCCGGTCAATGCTATTACAACTGGGCATATGAAGAACTGCCAGACATCAGCGCGGAATTCCAAACTGCGGTGCGGACGGTCGTTCCCGAAGCGGAGGCGCGCGCCACCGCCTTTGGCGAGAATTGTGTTTACCAGGACGGGAGCGCCACATTCGGCGCAATGGAAACGGACTTTTATGTTGTCATCTCTGTCAGTGATTTAACCGACAACGAAACGCTTGGAACACTGATTGAAAAAATCATCCCCATCCTGGATGGTTTTACACCCCCGCGCGTCCCTGGCCCAAAGGAAGGCTTTGTGGAATTTACCTTTCGAAATGGCGAAAATCAACGCGTGCTCCGCGTCCCCATCCCGCTGGGACGTCAATTACGCGAACAAGGCCTGCACGGCGCAGAGTTGATCGGGGCGATTGAAGTGCAATAGAACAAAGAAATTCGTCAGGTTCAGTAGCACGGGATAGTATCCTGTGCTACTTTTTTATCTTGACAAGATTATAGATTTATCGTATATTTCGTTTAGTAATTACTAAACATTCTATACGAGACAACCATGACAACTCCCCTCCCCCAAATCAAACAGGAATTTGTCGAAGGCCTGAGCCAGATCAGCCGTTTCTGGGGCTTCCCCAAAGGCATGGGCGCGATCTTCGCCGTGCTGTATCTTTCCCCGACTCCGCTCCCCCTCGATGAGATCGTAGAGCAGACGGGACTCACCAAAGGCGCGGTCAGCACGGAGGTGCGCGCACTGGCTCGGCTGGGACTCGTCCACCGCTCATCGAAGTTGGCCGACCGCAAGGATTACTACGAAGCCGAGACGGATTTCTACAAGTCCATTCGCTCGATTCTCAAGGAGCGTCAGAACAGCGAGTTCGACCGCGCGGTTGCGTCCGTGCGTGACACGCTGGAGAAACTGGAAGCAGGCACAACGTACAGCGAGGAGCGGACATTCCTCATCGAGCGCGTGCGGGCGTTACAGGATTTCTTC
>JAYRVQ010000476.1:0-2085 GCA_041918465.1 Anaerolineales bacterium | reverse complement strand
CGGTGACGCCTGTGCCGATGTTTTCGCCGTAATTAATTCCCGAAACCACCAGGTCGGGTTTTTGCGGCATGATTTCTAGGATGGCATGCAAGACAGCCTGCGCGGGACTCCCGCCCACCGCGTAGACCGTCCATTCCTGTCCGTGAACGACCAGAGTCTCGGGTTTAATGATCCCGTCCGAGGTCCCAGGAAGACTGCGCCCCATCCCCGAGGATTGTTCGCGCGGCGCGGCTACGGTCACATATCCGAGCGCGGACAAAGCCTCCGCCGCGGCCCAAAGTCCCGGCGATTGAATTCCATCATCGTTGGTTAAAAGAATTTGTGGTTTTTGCATGGCATAAAAAAAGGAGCGGAACTCCGCTCCTCAAATGGCGCCTCTGGCGCGACTCGAACACGCGACCTTTTGGTCCGCAACCAAACGCTCTAATCCACTGAGCTACAGAGGCAAAGGCGGACGGTATTTTAATGCACAATCCGAGTCGGGTCAAGCGATTTTTACGGCAAAACCTGGACCTCGATGCGCTCCTTGCCCTTCCCGATGTTATCCCGCTTCAACTGAATTTTGCCGACCTCGCCCGTCCGTTTGAGATGCGTGCCGCCACAGGGAACGCGTGCGAAGCCAACCACTTCCCAATAGCGACGTTCCTTCGCCTCGTCGCTGTAGGCGCTGACAATTTCCGCGTCATTCTGGACGATTTGGTTGGCCGCCGTTTCGAGGAGCGGAATCGCGGCTGAGATGTTTTCTCCCCACCTGAAATCAACGCGCGCCTTGTCCTGTGCAATGTGTGCGCCAATTTTTTCGATGCCCTTCAAATTCTGATATGCCAATTCCAAGACCAGTTCCGCCGCGAAGTGCAACCGCATGAGACGGTATCTCCGATCCCAGTCAATCGTCATCGTGACCGCCTCGCCGACTTTGAGTCCGTGACCCTCCTCCAGTGTGTAGAAAATCTCTTTCCCCTCTTTGCGCGCCTGGACGACGCGTCGTCCGCCGATGGAGCCATGATCGCTTTCCTGTCCCCCAGCGAAGGCGTAGAAAATTGTCTCCGCCACGGTGACATCGTTCCCATCCACGCTTGTAATGTGCGTGTCGAGGCGCGTGAGGTAGGGGTCTTGCCAGAAGATTTTTTTCGTCACGATGATTTTGCTGTGGAAAGTTGATCCAGCATGCGACGCGTCGCCGCGGCGACTTCTTCGATGGCAGCCTCGAATGCGGCCTGATTAATTCTGGACGGTTTGCGATACCCGCTTACTTTGCGGACATATTGCAACGCGGCTTCGTACACTTCCTCTTCCGTCGCGGGACGGTCAGGCAGGCGCAAAGGTTTAATGCTTCGGCACATCCTTACCTCAATTCCAGTTCAACAATAAGACTTCTGTCAGCAAGCGCGCGTTGACGTTGCGATCCATTTGCCGCAGGGCGCGCTTAACATCGTTCACGCGTTGACGCGCGGCGGGCAGGTCGAGTTCCTTCGTCAAAGATTCGATCTCATCGGCGCGGTCCACGTTCGCGAGCGGGGAATCCGCTTTCGAGGCGTGCAGGAACACATCCCGCCAGAACGATTCCCAGACGAGGAAGGTTTGGCGCATCACATCCTTTTCCTTGGCGAGTTTTTCGGCATAGGCGAATTTGTCCACGCGCGAAGCGGACAGGAGTTTCTGCAAATCGTCCAGTTTCTGCTGTCGAAATTCGAGAAGAGATTTATCTTCAGCCAGCCGAAACGCGTAGCCTGGACGTCCGCCGCTGATGTGCGCGATCAACTCCGCTTGACTGCTCTCCACCCCTCTATTTGTTAATTCTCCCTGTACCTGCTCAATGGGAAGCGGACGCAGACGCAACACCTCACAGCGCGAGACGATGGTGGGCAAAAGAGATTCAGGATTGTCGGCAGTCAAGAGCAGGATGGCGTGCGCGGGCGCTTCCTCCAGCGTTTTCAGCAGCGCGTTCGAGGCGCTGTCATTAGCTTCTTGAAACCGCAGAAAGAGCGCGACGCGGTATTTGGATTGATACGGCTTGAGGGAAACGGTCCGCTTCATTTCGCGGACTTGATCCACTTTCAGTATCCCGCCTTCGTTTTCGGCCTG
>JAYRVQ010000475.1:0-1528 GCA_041918465.1 Anaerolineales bacterium | reverse complement strand
GGGGGAATTCTCTGCCTTGCGCGGGATTAACTTATCTGTTGAACTCGGCGAATTTTTGGGAGTCGTGGGGAAGTCGGGCGCGGGGAAGTCGACTCTGTTGAACATGATCAACGGAGTGGATCGCCTGACCTCGGGCGACGTGACCGTTCGCGTCGGTGCGGACGGGGTGGCGGTTCACCGTTTATCCGAGTCTGATCTTGCTCTCTGGCGCGGACGCACGATGGGCATCGTTGTCCAATCCTTCCAACTCCTCCCCATGCTGACTGTGCTGGAGAACGTAATCTTACCGATGGATTTGTGCGGACTCTACAAGCCGCGCGAGAGCCGCGAGCGCGCCATGGACTTGCTCCGCCTCGTGGAAGTGGAGGAGCACGCCAACAAACTTCCCACCCAAATTTCGGGTGGACAACAACAGCGTGTAGCCATTGCCCGCGCGCTGATTAACGACCCACCGATTCTGGTCGCGGATGAGCCAACGGGAAGTCTCGACTCGATCACGGCGGATCACGTTTTCGATGTCTTTGAACATCTCGTCACCGATCAGGGCAAGACCATCATCATGGTCACGCATGATAACTCGCTCGCGCCGCGCTTCTCGCGCCACTTGACGCTGGCGGATGGAGAGATTGTGGCGGAAGAGGGGAGGGCGCAATGGTAGCGCAGATTGCTAACATTAGCCCCACCGAAGGTGAGGGTTTGCGCCCTGACGCTGGACAAATTGGCGACACTGGCCCCGCCGAAGGCGCGGGTTTACCTCACATGATCGAGACTCACAAGATCGTCAAGACGTTCAAGAACGCGGCGGGGGAGTTTGTGGTGCTCAAAGGCATTGACCTGACCATCGAGCGCGGACAGTTCGTCTCGATTGTCGGCAAGTCAGGGAGCGGTAAATCCACGTTGCTGAACATGATCACGGGCATCGACCATCCCACCTCGGGGCAGATGATAGTCGGCGGGACGGACATTTATCACAACATGACCGAGTCCGCTCGTTCGCGTTGGCGCGGAAAAAATCTCGGCATTGTGTTCCAGTTCTTCCAGTTGCTTCCGATGTTAACCTTGCTCGAAAACGTCATGCTTCCGATGGATTACGCGGAGATGTACGAATTCGAGGAGCGTCCCCAGAAAGCCAAGGAATTACTGACACTCGTCGGATTGGAAAAGGAAGCCAGCAAACTTCCCGCCGCTGTCTCGACGGGACAGCAACAGGCCGCGGCCATCGCGCGTGCGCTGGCGTGTAATCCGCCGCTTCTCGTCGCGGACGAACCGACGGGCAACCTGGATTCCAAGTCCGCGGACAAGATCATCGAAGTCTTCGAGCATCTGGTCACCCAGGGAAAAACTATTGTCATGGTCACGCACGATCCGTCGCTGACCTCGCGTACCGACCGTAATATCATCATTTCGGACGGTGAGTTGATCGATGAGGCCGTCTCGCGGACGTTGCCGCTTTTGCGTCACCGCCACATGCTGGAGATCACCAAAACAGCCACGCGGAAAATCTTCCAGCCTGGCGAGGTAATTTTGG
>JAYRVQ010000474.1:0-3754 GCA_041918465.1 Anaerolineales bacterium | reverse complement strand
TTTGAACTATGCAGACACAAAAGAAGAATTGGAATGGCACATGCACGGACATCCCAAACATCCCGAGTTGGGACTGTGGGCAACGATCCACAAGGAAACGGGCAAATTCATCGGCCGCTGTGGCTTGCTCCCGTGGACAATAGAGGGTCAGGACGAAGTGGAAATCGCCTACTTGCTTGACAAGGCTTTTTGGAAACAAGGACTGGCAACCGAAGCGGCGCAAGGTATTCTTCAATACGGCTTTGAACAATTGAAGTTATCCCGTTTGATCTGCATAATTGATCCTGAAAATACTGCATCCCAACGAGTAGCCGAAAGGATCGGAATGGCCTTCGAGAAAAAAGTGGATGAATACGAAGGGGACAATTTACCGTTTTTTATCTATTCCATCGGCAAACCGACCTGAGCCTTGTTTCGAATTCTTCTGTCAAAAAGCCGCTCCTTATGGGGCGGCTTTTTCCTTTTCTGCTAACAGACTGATTATGGAAGGGACCAGACCACAAAATCGTGAAATTCTGTAGCTTTCTGGCTTTTGGCGTTCCCGTAATAAATACCCGTGGCCGGGTTAATATCGCCGTTAACCAAATTTTTAACTGGCAGGGATTTCACAAAGACGCCGTTGATGAAGAAATGAACCGTATCGCCGGCAACAATGAGCCAGATGGTGTTTTCCTCCCCGATTTTGGTTGTGAGTGCCGCGCTGGCGTTGGAATCAATGTAGCTTTTGGCCTTTGAATCGATCAAAGTCCACGTCTGGTTGGAAAGGATAACCAGCCGGTACTGGGTGTCCTTGTGGTTGTTACGAAAGAAGATGCCGTAGTCCCAGTTGCCGGTTGTGGCCGTATCGTATGGATTGACGAAGGTAATGGTGGCCACAAAGTTCTTCAATGAGAGATCGGGGGAGTAGACTTCGACATACTTATCGTTTTTCTGTAGCAGACGGCTGGCCCTTGGGCCGAAAACCAGTTTCGCTTTACTGAGATCAAGGCCTTCTATCCCGCTGGCGGCATTCGATATTTCATCGAATGTGTTGGCCACTTTTGCAGCTGCGGTGACAGTGGGGCCGGCAATTTCAGTTAATGTTGCGCGAGAGTTATGGACGAGCATTGTCTGGGTCGCGGCCTGATTTGCTTTTGCTGTCGCAGTTCGATTCGGTTCTGGGGTTGGGGTGATGGTACTTGTGGCCGTTGCGGTCGGTTGCTTGCTTGCAACCCCACACCCTGCGAGCAACACACAAATGAGCAAAGCGTAGAACGGTTTCATAAAAAGCCTCCTTTCTTATCCTCTAATAGTAGAGTATAAATTGGCTTGTGGTTTTCACTCCATGACATTCATCCTAAGTTGAAACGACTATGCTCATTCATTCTGCATCCCAACTCCTCACCCTCGCGGGCGGCCCGCAACGCGGACACGCCCTCGGCAACCTCGGCATCATCGAGAATGGCGCGATTGTCGTCCGTGACGAAAAAATCGTCGCGGTCGGCACCACTGACGAACTGCGCGTCGCCTATCCCGACGAACCCACCCTCGACGCGGCGCGTTGCGTCCTCATGCCCGGCTTTGTGGATCCGCACACGCATCTCATCTGGGCGGGTGACCGCGCCGACGAATTCTCGATGAAGATGGCAGGCACGCCCTATCTCGACATCCTTGCCGCGGGCGGCGGGATCATCTCCACCGTCCGCGCGACGCGCACCGCCAGCATTGAGTCGCTGATCGCGCAGACCCGTCCGCGCCTGCTCCGCATGTTCGCGCACGGTACCACCACTGCCGAAGCGAAGACTGGCTACGGCCTCAGCGCCGCCAGCGAACTGCGCCTGCTCAAAGCCCTGCTCGCCCTCGACGATGAAAGTCCGCTCGACCTCGCCATCACGTTCCTCGGCGCGCACGCTATCGCGCCTGAATATCGCGACAATCCGCAGGGCTACACCGACGAAGTAGTCAACACCATGTTGCCAATGTTAAAGGATTGGTGGGGGACTCACGCGCCGCATCACGCCCTGCCCTTTGTGGACGTCTTCTGCGAGAACAAAGCCTTCACCCTCGAGCAATCGCGTCAGATCCTGACCCAGGCCTGTTTGCTCGGATTCCCGATCAAGATTCACGCGGACGAGTTCGACAACCTCGGTGGCGCGAGTCTCGCGGTGGAATTGGGCGCGGCCTCCGCCGACCATCTCGTCAAAACCTCGGATGCCGACATCGCCGCGCTGGGCAAATCAGAGACGGTTGCGGTCTCGCTTCCGTGTACGCCGTTTGGTCTCGCCGAACACGAGTACACCCCCGCGCGTAAACTCATCGAGGCAGATGCCATCCTCGCCCTCGCCACCGACTGCAACCCCGGCACAACCTGGAACGAGTCAATGCAATTCGTCATCGCGCTCGCCTGCCGTGAGATGAAACTGACTCCCGCGCAAGCCATCGCCGCGACAACGATTAATTCCGCTCACGCGATTCGATGTGCAAATGAAATTGGCTCCATCGAAGTCGGCAAACAGGCGGACATGCTAATTCTCTCGGTTAGCGATTACCGTCAACTCGGCTATCGCTACGGGACGAACCTCGTCAAGCAGGTCATCAAACGCGGCCGCGTCTACTCGGTGGATGTGGGCTATTACCGAACGGCATAATTCTTTTTACCACGAAGAGGCGAAGTGTGGAGCGGGATGATATCCCGCTGATTCCAGGTGTGCGGAATGCCATTCCGCGCCACAAAAAACGGAGTATTCATGAAAATTGCAATTATCGGCGCGGGATTTGGCGGCATGGCCGCCGCCTTCGACCTGCGTAAAGCGGGACATGACGTCACCATCTTCGAGTCTGCGGATTTCGTTGGCGGGCTGGCCAGCGGATTCAAAGAGCCGCACTGGGACTGGTCGGTCGAAAAGTTCTATCACCACTGGTTCCAGTCAGACAGCGAAATGCTCGACCTCATCCGCGAACTGGGTTGGGAGGACAAAGTCCGCTTCCCGCGTCCGCTGACCGTGATGTATCACGACGGGAAATTTTATCCCTTCGACTCGATCCTGAAAGCGCTTCTCTTTCCGGGACTTGGATTTGGTCTCGATAAAATCAGATTTGGTTTCGTCGGACTGTTCCTCCGTTTAACGAACAACTGGCGCGCGCTCGAGCAGGTCACCGCGGATGCGTGGATGACGAAGTGGGCGGGACGCCGCGTCTACGAACAGATGTGGAAGCCCCTGCTGGTGGGGAAGTTCGGTCCGTTCTACCGCGATGTCAACATGGCGTGGATGTGGGCGCGCATCAAAGCGCGGACGACTCGGCTGGGGACCTTCGAAGGGGGGTTCCAGAATTTTGCCGATATGTTTGCTGAGAGACTTCGGGAATTGGGAGTCGAGATTCGACTGAAAGTGGCGATCCGGCAAATTAAACGGGATCAGGCAAAGGGGAGTCTGAGCGTGGACGGTGAGTCGTTTGACAAAGTCCTTGTCACCACGTCCCCGAATCTGATGGCGAAACTATGTCCCGAACTGCCCGATGAATATCTTAAAGGTTTGCTCGAACTGAAGTCCATGGGCGCGGTGGTGATGGTGCTGTCATTGAAACAGCAGTTGTCGAAGGATGGCTATTACTGGTTCAACCTGCCGAAGGAGGAAGGCTTCCCGTTTTTGGCGTTGGTGGAGCACACGAATTTTGTGCCAACCGAAAATTTTGGCGGCGACCGAATCGCGTACGCGGGCGATTATCTCGAACAAGGCCACGAATATTTTTCGCTGAGCGAAGCGCAATTGCTCGA
>JAYRVQ010000473.1:0-12062 GCA_041918465.1 Anaerolineales bacterium | reverse complement strand
GGGAGGATCTGCAGGTCAGGGTTTTGCCGCTCCAGCCACTGCACATGAGGGCAGTTCGTAATGCAAAAGGATGGAAAGGAATCATCCTTCGTTTATTCACCAGATTCGCCTCACCGTTTTTTACCTTGTTGAATTCCCTGTTAGGATTCTTTTACAAACTCGACAACGCGTTTCAATTGGAAAAATTTGATGCCGCATTGCTGTCCGGTATCTTCACACGCTTCAAGGAAGGACAGGTAATTACCACAGTCCGTGACGCGGCCTATTTTCAGTGGCGCTATGGCGATGCTCCTTATTTTGGCGAGTTGGCTTTTTATCTGGCGGGACCAAGGGACGCACCGACCCATTATTTGATTGCGCGGCATGTTCCAGCAAAAGGAATGGATTTTCCTGTGACCCGTATTTTGGATATCTATGGCGATCTCACGAATCGGAAATATCTGATCGAGCTTTTTCGCCTGGCTATTTTGGATGCAATGAAGAATCAGTCCGTACAAGTTATGATGATGGCAACCCTGCCGTCGCTACAGGACGCGGCGATACGTGCCGGCTTTTGGGTGTCTGGCAGGGCCAGGTTTTGTTGGTTGAGTGAATCGGCTGACATAATGGAACAATTTGCCTTGCCAGGTTACTGGGTACTGGCTGATAGCGACAATGATGAACCGGATTAATCACATGCAAACTACGCGCCCAACCATCCGCTCCGCATCTTTCCGACCTTTGTCCGGTTCGCCGCAAAATGACCTGACCTTTGCTGGGATGTTGTTCTTCCTGCTTCTACATGCTCCTCTGATGGTCATTTTCCGCGCCGTCCCGGCGCTTGCCACCGGCCATTCGATTTTGGTTGTGTTGATTGGTTTGTATTATCTATTTCGCGATAAAGATCCAATGCGAGTCGTTTTTGTACTTGCTTACATCAGCAGTGCTGAACTCATGTGGCGCGGGGTTGAAGCCAGCCCGGTCTGGGAATATGGTAAATATGCCACTCTCCTGCTGGTAATTTTAATGATGCTTAAGTATCGTCTCTTTACGCGCGGCCTGGTCTGGCCACTTCTCTTTGTGGCGTTGCTGGTGCCTGGCATACTTATCATGCCTGCTTTTGATCGACAGGCTGTTTCGTATGAATTGGCTGGCCCGGTGACTCTGGCAGTACTGACTCTGGCTTTAAATCACATTGAATTTAAGAGAACGGATTTACAGCGATTGTTTGCCGCGATCCTGGCTCCGGCGGTGGCAATGGCGGCATTGGTGGTGGTGATGCTGGCCTCGAACGATATTCAATTTTATACACAGGGTGAAAACGAACTAATTACCGCATATATCGGCGCAAACCAGGTTTCATCAACACTTAGTTGGGGCGCGTTGGCGGCGTTTTTCTACGTTTTTGTTTTTGGCTGGGATAAACGCCTGCGCAATCTGATGCTGTTCGGTTTTATCTCCTTGTTGGCTATTTCGATTCTGACTTTTTCCCGCGCTGGATTATGGAATGCCATTGGCGCGATGATTGTCAGCCTGTTCTTTCTGGTGCGCGACCGAAGGCGATTTATATTTGTCCAGGGACTGTTGCTGGTTGCCGGATTGGCAACTTACTTCATTGTTTATCCGTTATTGGTTGATTTGACGGATGGAGCAGTCCTGGCGCGATTTAGCGACTTTAACTCGACCGGGCGCGACCGACTGGCAATCAGCGATTACCAGACTTTTACCGAAAATCCGGTCTTTGGCGTGGGAGTGGGTCAGGCTCGTTATCATCGTGAATATTTAATGGATCGTTTTAAGAACAACCATACCGAATATACGCGTTTGCTGGCCGAACATGGCATTTTTGGGTTGGCAGTCATCCTGCTTTTGCTCGGTGTCCCTATGACCCAGGTTTTCTCTTCCCGCCCGCCACTTTCCAAGGGGATATCGATCGGCCTTATCTTTTGGGCCTTGTTTTACTTATTGCATTCAGCCACTCGCACTGTCGCTCCATCCTTTGCTTTTGGCCTGGCTTCTGCGCGTTTCTTACCTGAAGGGGAAACGCTCGAGGAAACTGGCGCGCCAGTCAATAAGTCACCTGTTGCGCGAGCCAGATTCAGATGAAAGTTTTGATTGTCACTACAGAGTGGCCACGTTTCGATGGAGATATAGGAGGCATTCATGTGGTGCAACAGAAGCGCCGCCTTGAACAGGCCGGACTGCAGGTGGATGTTTTCCCATTCCGGGGGCAAAAGAATCCGCTTAATTACTGGCGCGCCAGTCTGCTCCTGAAGAACCTGAATCTGGCTCAATATGATGTTGTTCATGCCCATCATGGGCAAGCTGGAATTGTTGCGCTCTCCCAACGTCAGTGCCCGGTGGTGGTCACTTTTCATGGTAGCGATTTGCAGGGAATTCGCGATATGCAGGGCTATGTTACGCCATTAGGTTATGTGTTGCGCTTTTCTAGTCGTTGGGTTGCATCAAGAGCCAAGTCAGTCATCCTTGTATCCGAACACCTATCTCGTTACTTGCCCGCCGGGGTCGATTACCAGGTGATTCCAGCCGGGATTGATCTTGAGCGCTTTTATCCTATGCCAAAAATCGATGCGCGCCGAGCCTTGGGACTGCCGCAAAACAAACCGTTGGTCTTGTTTGTTGGCGACCCCGCCCGGACTGAAAAACGTTACTGGCTGGCTGAAAAGGCAGTGAACAGCTTGCCTGCATCGCTGCATGCACAGCTTGTTCTTGCTCATAATATCCCCCATGAACAAATGCCGCTTTTCATGAATGCCTGTGATGTCTTGCTAATTACATCTTCCACAGAAGGCTCTCCAAGTGTGGTTAAAGAAGCTCTGGCTTGTAATTTGCCGATTGTTTCTACAGATGTAGGTGATATTCGGGATCGTGTTGATTCAATAGCTGGTTGTTTCATATGTAGCAATAACAATTCTACATATCTTGCGGCGACACTTCAGCAGGTGCTCTTATCTCCAGTTCGGATTAACGGACGTGATGCTGTTCGTGCACTAGATGAAGTGATCTTAACGCAAAAAATTCTCTCTATTTACGAACGCTATAGATCATAAAGGTGGTTGTATGGAGGATACACCCGTGCGGAGGATAAAACTTTACACAGATTTGAAGTATTGTTCTGGTACCAGTCCACTACTTAAGTCACTTAATCCGATTGTACTTGCCCATTATGATTCGGGTACCATTGAAGAAAAAATAATAAAGCATCATGCTCGATTTACTCATTTTGAACTGACTCCTAATATTTTTGAGGCGGATTGGTGCATTCTTCCTAGCATTTGGACCGCCTATGTTGGAAATGGAACAATTTACAAGGCTCAAGAATTTGCAAAAATCGCTGACAAAAACAACAAACTCGTATTGGTATGGGCAGGTGGTGACCCTGAATGGATTATTCCGATTTCTAATGCCATTCAGGTTCAGGAAGGGCTGCATAGTATTATCTCGCGTAAGGTAGCCTTTGCCTTTGAAAGACCTGGATTTGTAGATGATTACGTTGAGAAACATTTTCAGGGACGGTGGAAACCGTTGTCAAAAGGTCAGCAACCGCTTGTTGGCTTTTGTGGAATGGCAGAGGCTCGCTTTAAATCCCGCGTTCACTTTTATATTCAAAATACGATCAATCTTGCTAATTATCGTCTTGGGCGTAATGCCTTTGTTCCTGTTTTGTATGGTTTCCCAGTCGACTTGCGGGCAAGAGCCTTGGGACTTTTAAAACAAAGCGATTCTGTCCAGACGGATTTTATTATTCGAGATGTTTATCGAGGTGGAGTGAGCAAATCGGGTCCTAATTTGGATGAGCATGCAACTCGCCTTGAATTTGTCAATAATATTCTCGATACGGCGTATACGGTATGCGTGCGTGGAGGGGGTAATTTTTCTAAACGATTTTATGAAACATTGGCATGCGGCAGAATTCCTGTTTTAGTTGATACTGATTGCGTACTTCCATATCAGGAATTTATTGACTGGGATAAGCGGATTGTTTTGGTTGAATATGAAAATTTGGATCAAATTGTTGATAAGGTTTTGGAGTTTCACAATAAGTTAACTCCCGGCGAATTCGAAGAATTGCAAGTTGCCAACCGGGAACTTTGGCGGACCATGTTATCTGTTCGTGGTTATTACCAGAACTTCCATCGCTATCTTCCTATTGCAAAAATGAAGGCGTAATGGAATTGCGTCCACTTGTTTCACTCATTCTCCCCGTCCGTAACGAAGCCGCGTATATTGAGCGCGCTATGCGTGCCATTTTGGGACAAAACTATCCGCTTGATCGCATGGAAATCCTGGTAGTCGATGGCATGTCCACAGACGGTACCCGCCAGAAAGTCCAGGACCTGACCGCTTTATATCCCCGATGTAATATCCGCGTTTTGGATAATCCTGATGGGATCGTCCCTATCGGTATGAACATTGCTTTGCGTCAGGCCAAAGGCGATATTCTCATCCGCGTGGATGGGCATTGCATCATCGCGTCGGATTATGTCCTCTGTTGCGTGGAGCGTCTTCAGAATGATGGCATCGATGGGGTGGGTGGGCCAATGGATACCGTTGGAGAGACGATCCTTTCAATGGCGATTGCATTTGGAATGAGTTCGGCTTTTGGGGTTGGAAACTCGGCTTTCCGCACCACGATGGGCAGGAGTATGTTGGCCGATACTGTGCCATTTCCGGCTTACACGCGTCAGATTATTCGGCGTGCAGGTCTGTATGATGAAGAATTGGTACGCAACCAGGATGATGAATACAACTATCGTATTCGTGAGTTGGGTGGCAAAATCCTGCTGGCTGAGGATGTGCATTCCACTTATTTTAGCCGCGCTTCTTTCAAGAATCTCTGGCGTCAGTATTTTCAATACGGTCTTTACAAGGTGCGCGTTCTGCAAAAACATCCGCGTCAAATGAGTCCGCGCCAGTTTGTGCCGCCCCTTTTTGTGCTGGCCTTGTTGATTTCCCTTTTTCTGGCTTTTTTTCCCATTACTCGTTTCTTGTCTGTCCTTGTGCCCGCTTCTTACATGACAGCCAATTTAGTGGCTTCCTTGCTCACCGCATCACGCCGAGGCTGGAAGTTTTTGCCTTTCCTGCCATGTACGTTTGCCATCTTACATCTGAGTTATGGATTGGGGTTCTTAACCGGTCTGTTAAAATTCCGGGATCGTTGGGACGATAAAATCGGTAAAACCCCTGAATGGTCTGGTGAATCCCTTGGATGATATTACGCGTTTGCGAAATGAATATGAAAATCGAAAGCGTCGCCTGGCTGGCAACGATATGTATTCGTGGTTTAACCAGGCCAATTTGTTTACCTTGCATGAACGGCAACGGGCGGTATTGCGCGCGCTCAAACAGAATGATTTAACCGATCTACATCGATACCAGATTCTGGAAATGGGTTGTGGCGGCGGCGGGGTTTTGACCGAGTATCTGGGATTTGGCGCACTTCCAAAAAACTTGTATGGTGTGGATTTGCTTTTTGACCGCCTGCTCCATGCGAAGCGCGGTTTACCCGGCTCGAATTTTGCCAATGCCAATGGTCAACATCTGCCTTTTCCATCCGGGGTGTTCGATCTGGTTTTGCAGTACACGGCTTTTTCCTCCATTCTGGATTCCGATCTTCGTCAGGAAATCAGTCGGGATATTCTGCGCGTCCTCCAACCCAACGGAATGATTCTCTGGTACGATTTCTGGATCAACCCCACTAATCCGAACACGCGCGGCATCCGTCCACCAGAGATCAGACGCTTATTCTCCAACTGCCGCTTTGAGTTCCAGCGTATCACGCTTGCGCCTCCCATTGTGCGCAAGTTGTCGTCCCTTTCGTGGGGATTGTGTTTGTTTTTGGAAAATCTAAAAATCTTCAACACGCATTACCTGGTTGCCATTCGTCCGAACCCTGAACGTTGACGCAACAAAAGGGAAGCATCGTGCAAATAACGAACGAAAAGAAATTATCCATTTCCTCATTAAAATCCTTTCGTCTTTGGCGCAGGGACGTTCTCAAACGCGCTGTTGATATTCTCGTCTCCGCGCTGGTATTGCTGTTTCTCTCGCCGGTTTTCCTGTATCTGGCGTGGATAATCAAACGTCACGAACCGGGACCGGTTCTCTTTCGCGGGGCGCGCATTGGCAGGGACGGCAAACCGTTTCGCATCCTCAAGTTCCGCACCATGGTTGAATCCTCCGAAAGTTATAAAGGACCAGGCATCACTGCCAAAAATGATGAGCGCGTCACGCCACTGGGAAAGTGGCTGCGTGATACCAAACTTAACGAACTGCCGCAATTTTGGAATGTCCTGATTGGCGATATGAGCCTGGTGGGGCCGCGCCCGGAAGACCCCGGGATCGTTGCGGCCTGGCCTGCTGACGTGCGCGCAGATATTCTGTCCCTGCGTCCCGGCATCACCAGTCCTGCCAGCGTTCTGTACCGGGACGAGGAGAATCTGCTTCAAGAAGATAATGTAATGGATTCGTACCTTCACGATATCCTGCCCGATAAACTGCGTCTCGACCGCCTGTATGTACATCATCACTCCTTCATGGGCGATCTGGATATTCTCATCTTGACCATGATCGCCATAGTCCTGCGAATGGCGCGTCCACGCATTGGGGAAGGAGATCTGTTTGCCGGTCCACTCTACCGCCTCATGCGCCGGAACGTATCCTGGTTCGTACTGGACCTGATCATCTGCCTGCTGGCGGTGACGGTTATCGGAGTCTTCTGGCGTCTGTTCGGACCGATTGACTGGGGAATTGGCCCCCTGGCTATTTTGGCTCTTGTTCTGGCAATTCTGATCAGCAGTATGAATGCCTTCCTCGGTCTGGATCGCGTTGTATGGTCTCGCGCTGGGGCCTCGGACGCAATGGCATTGGTTCTATCGAATGCCATGTCACTTGTATCCATTCTATGGGTCAACTATTTCCATGAACAAAATGCCCTGATATCCCTGCCTGCTCTTCCGCCGGAAATGCTCATCCTCATGGTCGGGTTGACATTTACTGGTCTACTTTTTGCCCGCTACCGATCGCGCCTGGTCGTCTATCTCGCCGACCGCCTGCTCTCCTGGCGCAGGCGACGCGGCGGCTACGGGGAACGCGCCCTGATCGTGGGCGCGGGAGAGGGAGGGCAGGTGGTGAACTGGTTACTGCACCGCGGCGCGTTTCGTTATGCCTATAACGTGGTCGGCATGGTGGACGACGACCCGACCAAACAGGGGATGCGCATTGACGGTTGTACCGTGCTTGGCGTCAGTCACGATCTTCCCAATTTGATCCGCGAACACGATGTCGGCGCCATCCTTTTCACGATCAGTAACATTTCACAGGAAGCGCGTGATGAAATGCTAAAATTCTGCACCACCCAACAGGTGCAAGTGGTGCTCCTCGATGATGTTCTGGATACATTTCGCCAGAGATTTACCAGGCAGGCAAATTAGATGGATTGGAAAAACCTGAAAATTCTTGTCACTGGCGCCGGTGGATTCATCGGCAGTCACCTTGTCGAAACCCTGCTGAACGAGGGCGCCCGCGTGCGCGCCTTCGTGCGCTACAACTCGCGCGGCGATCCTGGCCTGTTGCGACTTCTGGCTATGGACCGATCGGACCGACTGGAAATCATTCCCGGTGACTTGCGCGACTCGGATGCCATCCACGCCTCCGCGCGGGACTGTGAGCTGGTCTTCCACCTCGGGGCTTTGATCTCCATCCCGTACTCCTACCGCCATCCGCGCGAAGTAGTCGAGGTCAATTTCATGGGCACGCTCAATGTGTTGACAGCCTGCCGCGACCTTCGCATCCCGCGTCTGGTTCACACTTCCACCAGCGAGGTCTATGGCACCGCCCGCCGCGCCCCGATTGATGAGACACATCCCTTGCAAGGGCAATCGCCCTACTCTGCCAGCAAGATCGGCGCGGATAAACTGGCGGAAAGTTTTTATTGCGCCTACAATTTGCCGGTTGTCACTGTGCGTCCCTTCAACACCTTTGGGCCGCGCCAATCGGCGCGGGCGATCATCCCTGCGATCATCACGCAGGCGCTGGCCGGAAAAACCATCCGCGTGGGCAACCTCGATACCACGCGCGACTTCACCTTCGTCAGCGATACAGTGGCTGGATTTTTGGCGGCCGCGGCAACTGTCGGCGTGGAAGGAGGCGTGTTCAATCTCGGGACGGGGCAGGAGATTCGCATCGGAGATGTTGTCGAAAAGATCGTGGGAAAGGTTGGCCATCCAGTCGAAGTTGTGGTTGAATCACAACGCCTGCGTCCCGAAAAATCCGAAGTTCTACGCCTGGTCTCGGACAATCGTTTGGCGCGCGAAAACCTGGGCTGGTCGCCACAAATAAGCCTGGACGATGGGCTGGATCGCACCATTGCCTGGGTCCGCGATCACCTGGATTTGTATCGTCCCGGGCAGTATGAATTTTAGATTTATGGAACGGACTCGTTGAGTCTTCAGAAGGAGATCGCATGAAAGCAGTTGTACTGGCCGGGGGCAAAGGCACTCGTCTGGCGCCCTATACTCATATTTTGCCGAAACCGCTCATGCCCATTGGGGATATGCCCATCCTGGAAGTTTTACTTTGGCAGATGAAACGCGCAGGCATAACCGATATTGTGTTGACTGTAGGCCATCTCTCCGCGCTTATGCGTTCCTATTTTGGGGAGGGCGAGGAATGGGGATTGAACATTTCCTATAGTTACGAAGATAAACCTCTTGGCACGGCCGGACCGATTGCCTTGGTGAATGGATTGGATAAAACTTTTCTGGTTACGAACGGCGACGTATTAACCACACTGGATTTAAAGAAACTTCTGGCTTTTCATAAGAAAAAGGGAGGGATTGCCACCATTGCCGCGCATCACCGCCAGGTCAAGATCGATCTGGGCGTTATCCAATGGAATGGAGTGGATAGCGTCAGCGGTTATATCGAAAAGCCGACCTATGATTACACGGTCAGCATGGGTGTCTACGTTTTCGAACCGCGTGTGCTGGAGTACATTCCGGCGGGAACGTATCTGGATTTTCCCAACCTGATCTTGAACCTGATTGCCAACGGCGAAAAGGTCAACGGGTATACTTTCGATGGGTATTGGATGGACCTGGGCCGACCGGACGATTACGCCCAGGCCAATGAAGATTTCAGCAAAATGAAAAAACAATTTTTACCGGAGGACTAAGTGAATTGGCGCGTCCCACTGGCTGACATTGATTTTGGAGAGGCGGAGGAGGAGGCCGTCCGGGAGGTGATCCGCTCGCGCTGGTTGAGCATGGGAGAGGTCACGAAGGGATTCGAGCAGGACTTCGCGGCCTTCATCGGCGCAAAGCATACTGTGGCAGTGACGAATGCCACTGCCGCCCTGCATCTGGCCTGCCTCGCAGCGGGGATTGGCCCTGGGGATGAGGTCATCGTCCCCTCGTTGACTTTCGTTGCCACTGCTAACGCAGTCCGCTACACAGGCGCGATGCCCGTCTTTGCTGACATTGAAAGCCTGGACTGGTTGAATATTTCACCGGCCTCGATTGAATCGCGTGTTACTGAAAAAACGCGCGCTATTCTTGTCGTCCACTATGCGGGTTTTTCTTGTGACATGCCTGCCATCATGGAAATTGCCCGCCGCTATAATCTGGTTGTGTTGGAAGACTCGGCGCACGCCATCGGCTCCATACTGGATGACCGCGCGCTGGGGACCTGGGGCGCGATTGGATGTTTCAGTTTTTTCTCGAACAAGAATATGACCACCGGCGAAGGCGGTATGTTAGCCACCAATGACGATGCCCTTGCTGATCGTCTGCGCATCCTGCGTTCACATGGCATGACCTCGCTTAGCTGGGATCGTCACAAGGGACACGCGTGGAGTTACGATGTAGTGGATCTGGGCTATAACTACCGCATTGACGAGATGCGCGCCGCGCTTGGCCGCGTCCAACTGGGGAAACTACCTTTCAATAATCAACGCCGCCAGCAACTGACCGCGCTCTATCGCGAACTGCTGACCGAACTTGTGCCGCAGGTTCAAATGCCATTTGCAGAAGGGCGAGGCACATCCTGTTATCACATCCTTCCCATCCTGCTTCCGCCGGGCATGGATCGCGTCCGCTTCATGGAGGGACTCAAATCCCACGGCGTGCAGACCAGCATTCATTATCCGCCTGTCCATCAATTCCAGATCTATCAGGATGACTGGCAAAGGCGTGGCAGGTTGCTTCCTCTTACCGAGCAGGCCGCGGCGCGCGAGGTTACTTTGCCGCTCTATCCCACCATGCGCGATGAACAAGCGAACTGGGTTGTGCAGGCGGTTAAGGAAACATTAGGGGCGGAATAGGGATTCGAATATTTCGATGGCGCGAGAATCGAAGTCTTCATCTTTGGATAACCGGACCCTCAGCCTCCTCATTTCAGGTCGTCTTGCAGAGGTGGATTGGAACTCGTTCTCACAAGAAGAGTGGAATCTGGCGATTTATCGCGCTCAAATGGAAGGCGTCGCGCCACTTCTGTACTGGGCATTTTTCCGGGCAAATTTATTGTCATCTCTCCCGTCAGACGCGCAGAATTTTCTCCGCCTGATATATGCCAGTACGCGGATGCAGAATCAGATGATTTTCACGGACTTGGCGTCTCTTAGCCATCCTTTCCAGGAGGCGGGGATTCCATTGGTTGTTTTGAAAGGCGCTTGTTTTGCCTTGACGATCTATCCCGATATTGGGCTTCGTCCGATGGGTGACCTTGATATTCTTGTACCCGCTTCTCAGTTGGCTGACGCGGTCCACATCGCCAAATCGCTGGGGTATGAAGCGGCCGTTCCAGAAGCTGCGCCGGGGTTACGTGACTTGATGAGTCATGATGTCTATCTGAAGAAAACAGGCTCACAATCGCTCATCCTGGAAATTCATCATAGCCTGGTGGCGGACAAATCGTTTAAATATGCTGTTCCTATGGATTGGTTTTGGGAGCAAACCGAACCGCTAAATGTTCCGTCTGCCAATGCAAGGATGGGTTTTGGGAATCTTTTGATGCTGACACCTGAGGCGCAGGTTTTATATGCCGCAGGTCATGCCATGTTACAGCATGGCGGGAAAAAGACTCCTTTGCGCTGGTTTTATGATCTGGATCAATTGATTCGTTACTATGAAGAAAGCTTGGAATGGAACTTGATTCTTTCACAGGCCAAAACCTTTGAATGGGGATCGGCTCTTGAAGCGGCGCTGTCTCAAGCGGCTCTCTATTTTGACACTCCCGTCCCTGACCGAGTACGCGCCAGTCTGTCAGAATCCACGGATCGGCACCGGAGTTTGGTCGCGTTGAAGCAAATTGAGCCGGAAACGCATCTCCTCGATGAACGACAAAAATTGCTGTCGCTAAATTGGCACGGAAGATTCAGGTTGATATTGGCGCTCATATTTCCCAGCCCGGCCTACATGCGTTGGCGTTTTCAACTTAAGAGTTCCCGGTCATTGCCCTACTATTACCTGTCACGTTGGTGGGGAATGCTCAAGGATTTGACCAAGACCGTCGGTTCTATTTTCTGGACCGTGAGGCCGGACACAAAAAAACTGACCGATACTACCCGGATGAAAAAATAACCCCATTGCGTATCCAAAATTGGTTTGATTACCTGAAGGCTGGCCTTTCTCGTACCATCCCTCACGACAAACTGAAAACTGAAATGGACGGGGCAAATACCCGTTCGCGCCTGCGCAACCTGCAACCATATCTCGCCCGTCATTGGCGGAAAGGGGTTATGGGAGCGAGCTTGATCTTCTTCGTCAGCCTGTTAACTTTTCCCCAACCACTGATCAATCGTTTTTTGATCGACGATGTGATGCTTGCCCGGCGGTTGGATTTACTGCCTGTGGCGTTGATTTTGATGGGAGGCATCAAACTCCTTTCCATGGGTGCTGGGATTGCGCAACAATACTATTTCACCCATTTCGAGCAGAATATACTGCGCGATCTTCAACAGAACCTGCTTGATCATGTCTTGCGCCTGCCAAAATCCTTTTTCGATGATAAAGAAGTGGGGTACTTGATTTCGCGCGTGTCTTCCGATGTCTGGGGACTGCGTT
>JAYRVQ010000472.1:0-2649 GCA_041918465.1 Anaerolineales bacterium | reverse complement strand
GGAATCACGCTGATCGTCCCCGATGTGCAGGAACGCATGGAGGAAGCCGACCTGCTGAAATACGCGGGCCAGTTCGACGGCGCCATCTGTGGGGACGACCGTTACACGGCGCGTGTACTGGAAAAATGCGTTCCCCGTTTAAAGGTTATTTCCAAATGGGGGACGGGAATCGATTCAATCGACGCCGCGGCCTGCTCCCGTTTAAATGTCCGCCTCTGCCGGACGGTAAACGCCTTCACCACCCCCGTCGCGGACACGGTTCTCGGCTACATGCTGGCCTTTGTCCGCCGCGGACCGTGGATGGACGCAGCCATGAAGCGCGGCGAATGGGAGAAGCTCCCCGGCAAGACGCTCAGCGAATGTACCCTCGGCGTGATCGGCGTCGGCAACATCGGTAAGGCCGTGACTCGTCGTGCGCGTGCCTTTGGCATGAAAGTTCTGGGAACAGACATCATCGAAATTGACCATGTCTTCATCACCGAGTCGGGCATTGAAATGACGACGCTCGAATATCTACTATCGAATTCCGATTTTGTTTCCCTCAACTGCGACCTCAATCCCACCTCTCATCACCTCATCAACGCAAAGACTCTCGCCAAGATGAAACCATCCGCCGTCGTCATCAACACTGCCCGCGGCCCGATCGTGGATGAACCCGCGCTGATTAAAGCATTGCGGTCTGGTCAAATCGCGGGCGCGGCGCTGGACGTGTTCGAGTACGAGCCTCTGCCGCACGATAATCCGCTGATGAAAATGGACAACGTCATGCTCGCCCCGCACAACGCCAACTCCAGTCCCGCCGCGTGGGAGAGGGTGCATTGGAATACGATACAGAATCTGTTGAATGGACTTGGGATCAACGAATGAATTTTGGGTCACGGATTTCACGGACGACACGGATTTAATTCTTTTTTGTTCGATGGAGGATCAGGATGATTTCAAGAGGAAAGTTCGATGGAAAACATTCGGAAATCACCGACAAAATCATTGCCGCGTTCTATCAGGTTTACAATGAATTGGGTTACGGATTCTCGGAAAAGATTTACGAATCCGCGTTGGAGATATTGCTCAAAGAGATGGGGTTTTCTGTTGAGAGGCAAAAAGATATCTACGTTTACTATCACAGCCAGGTCATAGGGGTTTATACTGCCGACCTGATTGTGAATGGACTTGTGTTGCTCGAACTCAAATCCGTTTCTGAAATTATTGACGCGCACATGTCGCAACTTCTTCATTACCTCAAAGCGACCGAAATTGAAGTCGGCTATGTTATGAATTTTGGTCCCGAAGCCAAATTCCGTCGCGGCGTTTTTGACAATGCCCGTAAAGGCTCCCTGTCTTGGACAAAGCCTCCTCAAAAAGAATCCAACAAAAAATCCTAATCCGTGAAATCCGCGTGATCCGTGTCCAAAAAAGGTTTTGAAAACTCATGACAAAAACAATCCTCATCACAGGTGTCGCAGGCGGGATTGGCCGCGCGACCATGACTCTTTTTGCCGAAAAAGGCTGGCGCGTCATCGGCGTGGACCGCAATCCCTTCGATGGAGATTCTCCCTCCAACGGCCTCTTCATCCAGGCGGATATATCTCATGCAGATGAAATCACCGTCATCTTTGAGAAGACGCACCAGTACACCGACTCGCTCGACGCGCTGGTCAACAACGCGGCCATGCAGATCGCCAAGCCGCTGATCGAAACGACCGTCGAAGAATGGGACGCGGTTATGGCCGCCAATTTGCGCTCGGTGTTCCTCGGCGTCAAACTGGCGCATCCGTTGCTCAAAGCGGGAGGGGGAGGCGCGATCGTCAACGTCTCATCCGTCCATGCCATTCAGACCTCCGCCAACATCGCCGCCTACGCCGCCTCCAAGGGCGGGATGCTCGCCCTGACGCGCGCCATGGCCATCGAATTCGCGCCCGACAACATCCGCGTCAATGCCATCCTCCCCGGCGCCGTGGACACGCCCATGCTGCGCGCGGGACTCGGCCGCGGCCACGTCGGTCACGGCGACATGCAGGAGCGACTCGATAATCTGGCGCGCAAGACCGTCAGCGGGAAGGTGGGACGTCCCGAAGAGATCGCCCACGCCATCTATTTCCTCGCCGACAACGAGCAATCCTCCTTCATGACAGGTCAAGCGCTGGTGGTGGATGGAGGGGCGACGGCGAGGCTAAGTACGGAATAACGATAATTCGATATTCGAGAGTCGAAAAGCGACACCCGAATATCGAGTATCGAATATCGAGTATCCATGAAACAAACCCTCGCCACCCTCCTCCCTTCCCCCCTCCTCCAAGCCGTCAAAAACACCTACGACGCGCTTCGCCGCGTTCCTCAACTCCCCGCCGCGTATTTGCATCCGTGGCGACGTGAGAGCATCCATCGCCTCGCCGCGCTCAAGGATGCGCGCAAAGGACAGCGCGCCTTCATCATCGGCAACGGTCCCTCCCTCAAACAGACCGACCTTTCCAAACTCAAAAACGAATTCACCTTCGGAATGAACCGTATCTACCTGATGTTCCCCGAACTCGGCTTCACCACCTCCTGCCTCGTCTCCATCAACGACCTCGTCATCGAACAGTGCGCGCAAGAAATGGCGGCTCTTGAAATACCAAAGTTTTTCGCATGGCGTTCTCATCGGCATTTCGT
>JAYRVQ010000471.1:0-4245 GCA_041918465.1 Anaerolineales bacterium | reverse complement strand
CCCGCTGGAAGACCGCTCCCTGTCTGCCAACGAGACTCTTTCCGCACAACAATCCGAAATCGCGGAAGAGACCTTCATGCCAACGTTCATTCCCTGAACATCGCGTCCTTCATCTTTCATTTCATCCTTGAGAAGGAGTCAACCATGAAAAAATCACGCATCCTTACCGGCCATCGTCCAACCGGGCCGCGCCATCTTGGCCACCTGGTCGGAACGCTGGAAACGTGGGCGAAGTTGCAGGACTCTCACGAGTGTTTTTTTCTCGTGGCTGACCTGCACGTGCTGACCACGAATTACCATCCCGAACATTTACAGGGCAACATCCTCCACATGCTCGCAGACTGGCTGTCCGCGGGCATCGACCCGCACCGCTCCACCATCGTTCTGCAGTCCATCATCCCGGAGCATGCGCAACTCTCGCTCCTGCTCGGCATGTTGACCACCGTCGCGCGGCTGGAGCGCGTCCCCACTTATAAAGAACAAACCCAACAGCTCAACCTCCAACCGTCCTCGGGACTGCTCACCTATCCCGTCCTGCAAGCCGCGGACATCCTGCTCTACAAAGCGAAGAGCGTACCTGTCGGCGAGGACCAACTTCCCCACATCGAACTGGCGCGTGAACTGGCGCGTCGCTTCAACCAGACCTTTGAGCGGACTTTCCCCGAGCCGCGCGCCCTGCTCTCGGAGGCTCCCCGTCTCCCCGGCATCGACAACCGCACCATGCACACCTCCTACGGCAACGCCATCTTCCTCAAGGACACACCCGAAGAGACCACGCGCAAAGTGATGAGCATGTATACCGATCCCACGCGCCTGCGCGCCACAGATCCCGGCCACGTGGAAGGGAATCCCGTTTTTACCATGCTGGATATTTTCCATGCCGATCCTTCCGAACTGTCCGAACTCAAGTCGCGTTACAAGAAGGGCAAAGTCGGCGATGTGGAGGTCAAAAAACTGCTTGCCAGATCGCTCAACACATCTCTCGCCCCCCTGCGCGCCCGCCGCGCGGAATATGCCGCCAACCCCAAAATGCTGATGGAAGTCTTGTACAGCGGCACGGTCAAGGCCAAGTTCATCGCCCAGCAAACGCTCGAGGAAGCCTACGAAAAAATGGGACTGCTTCACAGCCAATCCATCAGCGAAAAGGCGCTTGCCAAAGACATCGCCGGTGTTTTCTGTTGATCCATAAAGGAGGAGCCATATTGCACATCATTACTTTTCACCCGCCGGGCACTCAGCCAAATCAAAAAACGTGACATTCCAACCCTTATAAAAAACCTGAAATCGAAAACCAAAGGAGTTTCCCATGTCTGACCAGACCCGCTTTCTTCTGAACGAGACCGACCTGCCGAAATTTTGGTACAACATCAATGCAGACAGCCCTGTCCCACCCGCGCCTGTCCTGCATCCCGGGACTCTCGAACCGGTCACGCCCGACTTTCTGGCTGTCCTGTTTCCGATGGAGTTGATCCTGCAGGAGATTTCCGCCGAGCGTTACATCCAGATCCCGGACGAGGTGCGCGAGATCTACAAACTCTATCGTCCCACGCCGCTCATCCGCGCCCGTCGATTGGAGAAGGCGCTCGGCACGCCCGCGCACATTTATTATAAAAATGAAGGCGTTTCACCTGCGGGCAGTCACAAGCCGAACACCGCCATCCCTCAGGCCTTCTACAACAAAGCCGCCGGGACGAAAGCCCTCACCACCGAGACTGGCGCAGGTCAATGGGGATCGGCGCTTTCGATGGCCGGCAACTTCTTTGATATCGCCATCGAAGTCTATATGGTCAAGGTGTCTTACCAGCAAAAGCCCTATCGCCGCATCCTGATGGAATCCTTCGGCGCGCAAGTCTATGCCAGTCCCACTGACCGCACGAACTACGGACGTTCCGTCCTGGCGGAAGACCCCTCCAGCCCCGGTTCGCTCGGCATCGCCATCTCCGAGGCAGTGGAAGTGGCCGCCACCTCGAACGGCGCGAAGAAATACAGTCTCGGTTCGGTGCTGAACCATGTGCTGACTCACCAATCCGTGATCGGCGAGGAGGCTCTCAAGCAGATGGATATGGCAGGCGAGTATCCCGACGTGGTTATCGGCTGTGTGGGTGGCGGATCGAATTTCGCAGGCATCGCTTATCCGTTCCTGCGCGAGAACCTAAAGAATGGAAAGCGGACGCGTTTGCTGGCTGTGGAGCCCACCGCCACCCCGTCCATGACGAAGGGCATCTACACCTTTGATTATGGAGACACGGCCAAAATGGCGCCTGTCGTAAAGATGCACACGCTTGGACATTCCTTCGTGCCGCCGCCCCTCCACGCGGGTGGGCTTCGCTATCACGGCATGGCTCCCAGTTTGTCCGCGTTGTGCAACGCGGGTTTGATCGAGGCAACTTCCGTCCCGCAGAAAGCGACCTTCGAAGCCGCGATCCAGTTTGCTCATTCGGAGGGAATCGTCCCCGCGCCCGAATCGGCGCACGCCATCCGTACCGCCATCGACGAAGCGCTCGACGCAAAAGCGAAAGGCGAGAAGCGGGTCATCCTCTTCAATCTGTCGGGTCACGGCAACTTCGACCTGGCCGCGTACGAGAAACACCTGCACGGTGAACTCGAAGATTACGAATATCCCGCCGCTGCGGTGGCCAAGGCCATGAAGGAATTGCCCCAAGTGAACCTGCCTGCATAAATCCAGAATTACACGCATCTCTCCTTTGCATGTCGGGGCGGACAATTGTCCGCCCCGACAACTTTTTTTTCATTGTCAACCGACCATTTTGGAGTATCATGGGCGGGAAGATTCAAACTCTGGAGAATCCCATGCGAGACTTGACCAATGAAATTGTCGAACTGATCCGCCGCACCTCCTCCAGCCTGCCGAAGGATGTGGAGGATCGCCTGCGTGCGGCTGTCGAAAAAGAAGCGCCCGGCTCGGCGGCGCGCGGCGCGATGGAAACGATCATGAAGAACATCGAGCTGTCGCGCAAGAACTCAACGCCCATCTGCCAGGACACGGGCACGCCGATTTTTTATGTCCACTATCCCGAAGGATGGAGCACGCGAAAATTGCGTGAGCAAATCCGCAATGGGTTGGCCGAAGCGACGAAAAAATCGTTCATGCGCCCGAATGCTGTGGACGCGATCTACGATAAGAATACGGGCAACAATCTCGGCGGCGACGACTTTCCGTACATCCATTTCGATGAAGTGGATGCCGACCAGCCGCTCGTCATTGAGTTGATGCTCAAAGGCGGCGGATGCGAAAATGTGGGACGCCAATACTCGCTTCCGCATAACGAACTGGGGGCTGGTCGCGACCTCGCAGGCGTCCGCAAGGTGGTGTTGGATGCCGTTCAAAAAGCGCAGGGACAGGGATGCGCGCCCGGAATTCTCGGCGTGTCCATTGGCGGGGACCGAGGCACTTCTTACATCAAATCGAAGGAAGTTCTGTTCGATGAACTGGGCGTCCGCAACGATAACCCCGAACTGGCGAAACTCGAGGAACGTCTCACCGACGAGGCCAACCAGATGGGCATCGGCCCGATGGGCTTTGGCGGCCAGACCACCGTTATTGACACGAAGATCACCGGCCTGAGTCGCTTGCCTGCCTCGTACTTTGTCTCGGTTTCGTACATGTGCTGGGCCTACCGCCGTCGCAAGATGACGGTGCAGGGTGAAAAGGTTGAATACGATTAACCGTAGGGGCACAGCGAATTTCTCGCAGGTCAGGATGGAAGACCGTCCTGCTGTGCCCGTACAGGAGGAATAAATGCGCGAAATAACGATGCCAATCAGCGATGAAGTCATCCGCAGTTTGAAAGTTGGCGAGCCAGTCTTGTTGACCGGCGTGATGGTCACCGGCCGCGACGCGGCCCACAAATGGATGATCGATACTTTCATCCGGAAGACGCGTCCGCCGCAAGGCGATGATTTGCAAGTTTACGAGGAGTTGAAGAGACTTCTCAACGGAAGCGTGATATACCATTGTGGCCCAGTGGTCTCGAAAGACGAGAAGGGTGAATACAAGTTTGTGGCCGCAGGACCAACCACTTCCATCCGTGAGGAGCCGTATCAAGCCGACGTGATGAAACACTTCAACGTCAAGGGTGTGATCGGCAAGGGCGGGATGGGTCCGAAGACGCTCAAAGGTTGCCAGGAGACTCCGGGAGTCTACTTCCATGCCATCGGCGGCGCGGCCTCGTTCATTGCACAATCGGTGAAGAAGGTGCTGGGAGTCTACAAGTTGGAATTTGG
>JAYRVQ010000470.1:0-9395 GCA_041918465.1 Anaerolineales bacterium | reverse complement strand
TTGATTCTCATGTCCGAAGCACGCGCCCGCCTCAACGTTCTCGCGAACCGTGAGTTCGTTCAGCGGCTGGACGATCTGGTGAGTCCGCGCCATCCCCAGCCGCGCGTGGTCATAGGGCTTGGCGCGCGTCACATCCTGGTTGCGGAAGATGATGCGTCCCTCTTCGGGAGGATAGACTCCGTTAATGGCGTTGAAGAGAGTGGTCTTGCCCGCGCCGTTTGGACCGATCAATCCGAGAATTTGTCCTTCGGGCAGGTCGAAGGTGACTTTGGTGAGAGCCTGCAATCCGCCGAAGCGTTTCGAGACGCCCTGTAAAGAAAGTAGGATCGTCATGGCAGGTACCTCCTCAACGCGGGGATGCGATGGCGGATCCAACCGATCGCGCCAAATGGGATGAAGAGTACGATGATGAGCAACAGCGCACCAGAGACCGATAATTGAATATCTTTGAAGATGGGACTAGTGACGAGATAACCGCGCATACCCTGATAGGCGAACGCGCCGAGGATGGGACCGAGTACGGTTCCCTGCCCGCCGAGCATGACCATCACGAGCAGTTCGATGGAGGCGTGAAGCGGGAAGGCGTCGTGCGGTTCGACATTTCCATTTTTGAAAAAGAATAGTACGCCAATCATGCCCGGGACGATGGCGGAAAGCACGTATGCCCAGGTCTTTGCGCGTGGGGCAACAATGCCCATCACTTCGGCGGCGTCTTCGTTTTCGCGAATGGCAAGCAGTCCCAGTCCGAATTTTGAAGTGCGGACAAAGTAACTCATCAGCAAGGCCAGCAAGGCGAGACCTGCGCCGATGTAGAAAGATGTCTGCAAGGCCTGCGCCGCGCCGCCATAGGTTTTGTAAACGCTGAAGTTCAAGGTGATGCCCGTTGGGCCGCCGAACAGGTCAAAGTTGCTGATGAATGCCCGCATGGCTTCGTTGATGCCGATGGTCGCGAGGGCAAAGTACGCGCCGCGCAACCGCAGGATGGCGGAGCCGAGCAGGTACGCAAGGATGCCCGATGCAATTCCACCCGCCGGGATGGCCGTCCACAAAGACCAGTCATGTGCGGTCAGCAGGTAGATGCCTACGTAGCCGCCAAATCCATAAAAAACGATGTGCCCGAAACTGACATAACCCGTGTATCCAAGCAGGATGTTCAGGCTGGAAGCGAGCGCCACGGCTTTCAGGATGGTGAACGCGCTTTCGCGATTGGCGGGTTTGCCTGTGATGACAGGCCAGAGCGCCAATGCGGCAACCGCGAGGATTGGAAGGATAATGCCACTGTATCTATGCCACAGTTTCATTTTTTCGCTCCAAATAATCCGCTGGGGCGCACAAGAAGAATCACGACGAACAAGGCGAATTCGATGACAGGCACCCAGGAGGTTTCCATGAAGGCGGGGATGATTCCCTCCAGGATTCCGAGAATCAAACCGCCGAACAACGCGCCGATTGGATTCCCAAGTCCGCCCAGCACGCCGATGACGAAACTCTTTAATTCGTAACTGCCGCCTGCCAAAATGCTGAACGGAAAGAATGTCGCAATGAGAGCGCCAGAGACAGCCGCCAGCATCGTCCCGAGGCCGAAACTGAGAGCAAGAATTCGCGTGGATGGGATACCCATCAACTCTGCCGCGGAGCGATTATTGGCAACTGCACGGATGTATTTGCCTGGTCGGGTTCGGTAGAGGAACAGATACAAACCTCCTGTGAACAGCATGGTGACCAGCGCGGCGATCAGGCGTGATCCCAACAATGTAGTTGATCCCAATTTGAAACTGCCAGCCGAAAAATCCACGTTGTAGGGGGAGGTGGTCAACGCGGCGGTGCCGAGGCCGATGATGATCATGTTCACAGAGAAGGTCGCCAGCAGAGAGGAAAGATGCGGGGCGTTGATCACGCGATGGACCGCGACAGCATAGATCAAAATTCCAAGGAGCAATCCAGCAATCGCGATCGGGATCAGTCCCGCATAGGGATTAAGTCCCAGTTTTGTGAAAACGAAGAATGTGCTGAACATCCCCAGCGCGATGATGGGGCCGTGAGACAAATTGATGACGTTCATCACCCCCCAGATCAACGTCAGTCCCATGGCGGCCAGCCCATACACAAATCCCAGCAGGATTCCATCAGGCAGGGATGCTAGAAGCAGGTTGATTTGTTCCATGCGCTCTCCCGATAAAGAATCTGTAGGGGCAGGTTATTCCTGCCCCTACAGTGAATACTACGTGACTTTATTACGGCGCAGGGATGGGATACAGCGGAGCGGCGACAGCCACATCGGCAGGCCAGATCACCTGGCGGACCAACTCGCCCGCCTCGTTTTTCTGCCACTGTGCAACGACCATCACATGGCCGATCTGTAACCCGTGCGATTCGGGAGATGTGTCGAATTGGACGCCACCCCAGAAGGTGAAGATGTCCATCGCTTCGAGCGCGGCGCGTACTTTTTCGGGATCGACCGAGTCTGCGACCTCAATAGCCCTCTGCAGAACGAGACCTGCCATGTAACCACCCGCAACATGGTAGGTGGGTTTTTCGGTTGTCGCGGCTTCGTAAGCGGCTGCAAATTCTTCACCAGTGGGTCCGTACCATTCCTTGCCAAGCGCCGCGGCTTCTTCAGGGGTATGGGTGGCTTTGAGTTCCCACTGGCTGGAGGTTGCCACGCCAATGGCGGCATCGCCCAATTCCGAGAATTTGGAATCGGCGGGAGCGACGAGCAGGGAGATGAACTTCAGTCCAGCCTTGCGTTCGAAAAGTTGTCGGGTGAAGGTACTGCCGTCGGGATAGTGTCCGCCGCCGAGCAGGACGGTGGCGCCCGATTCAACCAGTTTGTTGATGACGGGACCAAAATCGGTCGTGTCGGAGGCGTAGCCTTCCTCGAGGACAACCTCGAAGCCCTGTGATTCCAGATAGGGCTTGAGGCCTTCCACCACAGCGGTAGAAAACTTGTCATTCTCGTGGACGATGGCGACCTTAGCTTCGGGATCGAGGGTTTTGAGCATATCCACGGTGCTGAGGAGATACTGACTGCCGGGCGTGTAGAGTTGGAACAGGCTGGTGTTGCCCGTCTTGTACGCATCATCCTCCGCGGCGCCCGCGGTGATCATGATTTTGCCGTTCTGTTCCGCCACAATGGACGCGGCGGCGGTCAGACCAGACGAGTAGGGGCTGATGAGGAAATCGGCGTTGTCTTCTGTGATGAGGCGGGTGTAGAGTTCCTGCACGCGCTCTTTGTTGGACTCATCATCGTAGGTCTGCGCGGCAAATTTGACGACGGTGCCGTCGCTCAATTTGATGCCACCAGCATCGTTCACCTGTTGAATCCACAGGTTGAAGCCCGCCACCTGGCGCTTCGAGGAAACTTCCTGCGCGCCAGTCAACGAGGATGTGAAGCCGATGACGATGGTTTTCTCCACGGGGGCAGGTGGTTCAGTTGCGACGGGCGCCTCGGTTACAACAGGTGCTTCAGTCTCGACCACAGGGGCCTCGGTGGGATCGGGAGATCCGCAGGCCGCCAGCACGAGGCTGGCCAGCACCAATATCGATAGCAAAGCGAACAATTTGCGATTCATAACGGTCTTCTCCTTTGGGAACGGAAGCGATTTGGCAGGTCAGGCGACTCTGCTACTATCCCCATTCTACAAAACTAAAACAAAAAAAGACTAAAAACGGGAACGCCAAAAATAAAAAATGCGTAAAGGATTTGACGCAAAATAAAACAGTCACTTCAGAAGTGACTGTTTTATTACATAAGAATTCTATTCTCCAAACCGATAGCCAATTCCCCGTTCGGTCAAAATATATTTCGGTTTCAAGGGATCCTGCTCGATTTTTTGGCGCAAATGACCTGTGTACACGCGCAGGTATTCCACCTCATGGCCGTATTCGTGTCCCCATACGTTTTGCAAAATGTCGCGATGGGAAAGTACCTTGCCCGCGTGCTGCATCAAATACACCAGCAGGTTGAACTCGATGGGCGTCAATTCCACCAACTCGCCGCGCACCCTCACCTCGTGACGAGGCATATCCACCGTGATGTCGCCGCGCGCCAGCCGTTCCTCGGGGGCAGGCGCTTCACTCCAGCGCGAGCGCCGTAAAACAGCCTGAATGCGTCCGAGCAGTTCGCCCACGCCGAAGGGTTTGGTCAGGTAATCGTCCACGCCCAGATCGAAGGCGCGCACCTTGTCGGCCTCCTCTCCCATCGCTGTCAAAATAATGATCGGCACGCGCGATTCGGCGCGGATGCGGCGCGCCGTCTCCAGCCCGTCGAGGTGCGGCATCATGATGTCGAGGATCACCAATTCCACCTGTTCGGTATCAAAGACTGCCAGCGCCTCCAGTCCGTTCGAGGCACACACCACTCGGTAACCGCGCGCTTCGAGATTACGCCGCACAAAATCGCGCAGGGGTCTTTCGTCATCCACCACCAAAACGGTAATGTTCATACCTTCACCTTTTTCACCTTTAAAGGAATCGAGAACGCGATACATGCGCCCTTCTCCTGTTGCTCCACCCAAATTCTGCCGCCGTGCGCGTGTACCAACCCCTGGCAGATCGCCAGCCCCAGCCCCGCGCCGCCCGCCGAGCGCGTCAGGCTGTCATCCACGCGGTAGAAACTCTCGAAGATGCGCGTGCTTTCCTCGGGCGGGATGCCAGGCCCATCATCTATGACGCGGAACAAAATGTTCCCGTCCAGTTTTTGGACATCCACCCGAAGCGACGTTTTCTCGCCCCCATACTTGACTGCGTTCTCGAACAGATTCCGCAGGATCGACTCCAGCCGAAGCGGATCGGCGTACAGTGCGGGCAATCCCGCTTCAATCTGGACCTCGAAGCGGTCTCCGTTAAATTGGACGCGTTTCGCCGCCCTGCGAATCGTCTCCTCGATGTTGCACTCCACCCGCTCCAGGCGTAGGGCGCCCGCGTCCAGCCGCGAAAGATCCAGGATGTTATTGACCAGTTCGCTCAGGCGGTCGGATTCGTCCGAGATGATCTTCAGGAATTCATTTTGCGAATCGCGATCCCATTGCACATCCTCAGCAAGGAGGGTGGTGGCGTAGCCTTTGATGGAAGCCAGCGGTGTCCGCAATTCGTGTGAGACGGTGGAGACCAGGCTGGCGCGCATGCGATCCAGTTCCCTGTCAGCGGTAATATCGTGCAGGAGTAAGCCGCGCCCGATCAGGGTCCCGCGTGAATCGGTTACGTCAAACGTCTCCAGCCGCAGGTACACCGTCCGCCCGTCATCCGACATGGAAATTTCCGCAGTCTGCTCGCCACCCTTCTCGTGGATTTTTTGCGCCGCCCTGCGCGTCTTTTCGCCGTCCTGTGAACGCGACAGGATGCGCGCCAAAATATGGTTAACTGACATCCCTGCCAGTTCCTCCGCGGTCAGGTCGGCCATCCTTCCCACGCGGCGGTTGGCGTAGACGGTTTTGCCTTCCAGGTTACTGAGGATGAGGCCATCGTGCAGGGATTGGACGAGGGACTCGATGCGACGCGTTTGCTCCTCGAGTTGCATGTCACTGCGCTCGAAGAGGATGGCATTCTCCACCGCCATGGCGGCGTGGTTGGCGAAGTTCACCAGCAGTTGGATTTCATTTTCAGTAAAAGTGTGCGGGGTGGGATGAAAGACGACCAGCGCGGTGGGCGGCGCGTGTTTGGTGTGAAGCGGCACGGCCAGGATGGCACGGTAACCTTCGACGCGTGCGCGTACCCGCCGGACAATGTAGGATGGATCGGTTTCTGTGTCGCTGACCTGGATGGGCTGGCGGCTGTTGAGTGCGCGCATGGTGACCGAGTCTGGTTCGGACGGCAGAATGGACAGGCTCTCGGTGAATTGACGCGAGAGGCCGCGGCTGGCGCGGATGCGAAACGAGCCTTCCTTTTCATTCAATTGGATGATGGCATACATCTGGATCGTGAGTAAGCGCCCCATTTGTTCCAGAATTTGATCCAACACCGTCTCCAGTTCGAGGCTGGAGATGACCGCTGTGCTGGTCTCCAACAGTGTGGCTTGTTCCTTCATGCGCGCCGAGATCGAATCTTCCATTTTCAGGATACTGCGGATGAGATGTCCGATCTGGTCACTGCGCCGCGCTTCCTGGGTGAGGTGACGCCGCTCATCACTACTGATGGCTTGATTCAAGCCAATCGCCTCGCTGATGGGCGCAAGTCGTTCAATCGGTTTGATGACGCGGAAATTGAGCGTCAGCCAGAAGAATAATCCGATCAATATGAAGGTTCCCGCCGTTACAAGGACAATCCTGCGCAGGAAAATCTGCGTGGAAAAAGCGATGGAGGCCGGGCGGCTGACAATGACATGCCAGTCAATCGCCTGGATTTGCGCGTGGGTGAACAGCTGTTCTTCGCCATCGGGCGCGGGTAGGATGCGCGCGTGTTCGTCCACGTTTAGGCTATTGAGATAATCCGCGGGCAGAAGGTCATTGGCTTGGTGAAGCAAAAGGCTGGGATCGGGAAAGGCAATGATCTGTTTTGCCGAATCGAGGATGACGATCTGAAACCCCTGTTCGGATGTGTGTTCCGCGGCGATGGCTGTCAGCGTTTCGCTCAGGCTTTCGAGTTTGATGTTCGCACCCACCAGCCCGAGAAATTTCCCGTCGGAAGACCAGAGCGGCATCACTGCCGTGGCAACCGCCTGTTGTGTGGTGGGCGAGATGCGTCCCTGCGATACCAGCGAATCGGTGGTGAGAAGCGCGCGCTGGAAATAGTCACGGAACGAAAAGTCATCGCCCACTGTGGAGCCTGGCCCGATCGGATAATGGTACAGCATGGTCCCGTTTGCATCCAGCCGATAGACAAGGTTCACATCGGGACGCGTGCTCAGGATGGTCTGAAAAACCGGTTCCATCGCGGCGGGGTCGGCTTCGATCACGCCGGGATAGGAGGCCAGTCCCGCCACCATGTTCAGCGCGTTGCTGATCGAGAGATCGGTCTCCTGCGCGATGGCCTGTGCCAGAGATAGATCGCTGGTCTGCACATCCTCGCGAATCCGCTGGCCGACCAGTCCATCGAAGATCCATAGGGTCAGCAGAAACGGGACTGTCAGCAGGAGATACAGGGCCAGAAGTTGCAGGCCGAGGTCGCGATGGAAGGTAAGCCAGCGTCGCATGGGCTGGAGATTACCTGTTTCCCGCCTGAAAGTCAAGCAGTGATTCCTGGGTTAGTACTTACCAGAGTCCGTGCTTTTTTCCAAACTCTTTGGCTGTTTTGCGCGTCTTGGGACTGCCGGATTGCAGTTGATCTTTTATGAAAGAGATGACCTTCTTTTTATCTTTGGATGAGAGCGTGTTAAAGATTTGATCAAGGTTGCTGATAATGTCCGCCTTTAACATTTCCTTGCGGCTGGGTGGATGCTTGGTTTTGTCTAGGCTCAGAAGACAGGTGACGATTTTGGGTTGAAAGTTTGGCCTGGCGCGATAGATCAGGGGCAGAGTGTCGAGAAAATAGTGACTGACCATCACTTTTGAATCATCGATCAATTTCAGATAATGATCAAAGATCGAGTCGAGCCTGGTATCCTTGTCCACGGATGCAAGATAGGCAATTGCCTGTGCGCCGACCGAACGATGAAATCCGTTAGGGCTGTCGATTCCCTCGGCAAAGCGATCCCAGTACGGATAGAACGAGTTAGGGCGTAAATTCATTGCTCGGAAGAGAACGCGTACGCAGTTGTAGCGAAAGGTCTCGTTTTTTGCGAAACTTCCCTCCACAAGTTCAGCGCGCAATTTGCCATTTTTCAATATGGGTTGGACGGTTTCATACAGGTCCGCTGGTTCATGTTGAACCAGGATTTTTCTTGCGGTTGCGGCGTCCATCGGTCTTCTCACTTTCTTGCAAGGCGATTAAATCTCACTTTGGAATCGTTCCGCACCTTTCTTTGTCAGCGCGGCAAGTTCCTTGAATAACCCTGGCTCCACCTTCTTGAAGTTGAAACAAGATTTCCCCTGCATGTGTTTCTTGAGTTCGGGGGAAATTCCTTTGAGAAGTTCTGGGAACATGTAGACTGGCATGAGATAAAAACTGATGTAGTTTTTCTTAACCTGTACCGAGCCGAAGAACAGATTCTTCCTCCACTTTTGGCTGTACAGCCCATCTAGGGAAAAAGCATCCGTGCTATCCGCAGTGACGGTCAATGATTTGGCATAGGGTTGAAGGATGGATTTCAATTGTTGAAAGACAATAAGAAAGGATTCGCTTGCTGGCATGGGATTCTCTCTTTCATGGACTAACAATAATCTGAATGTAAACCGTGTCACCAAACAACGTTCCATCTGGACCTTCGGCCTGCCACTCGCTTCGATAGGTCCCCGCGGCGGATGGGGCGAGGAAGACGATTCTCAGCGTGACTTGCGCGCCTGCTCGCGCGGGGAAAAGTGGAATCTCCGCGGGCGCGCCAAGCGTCTCGTTGTTGATATTGCGTAACTTGTAACGCGTGTCCCAGTCACAGGTGCCGCTATTTTGGATTGCCCATTGTTTATCAATGGACTGTCCAGGCAGGACGAGGGTATCGTCGGCGTAGGTCAGGTCGGCGAGCCAGGTCAACGCGTCTGTGCAGGGAGAGGGGGTGGTGATCTCTGTCGGCGCGGGGACGAATGTCTCCGTTGGGAAAATGATCGGGGTGACCGCGGCAGGCGAGGGGTCAGGAAGAGGCGTGGTTGGGGAGGTGAGTCCGCTGGGAGGGTGGAAGAGGGTCGGGGTGGCGGTCGGCGCACAAGCGGAGAGAGTCCCCAAGAGAATCAAAATGAACGCGGAGACGATTCGGGGGAGGAGTCGGTCCGCGTTCATTTTTCGTTTCTTGAAAACTGTCCTTCGACTTCGCTTGGCTGACGCCTCGCTCCGCTCAGGACTGTGTGGCTATGCTTCTTCTTCGTTTCCGCCGCCGCTGGATTCTTCGCCACCCATGTCGATGGGCAGAACGAGTTCGCCGCCGAGGGCTTTGGCGCGGATAACGTTTTCGATTTCGCCAGCGAGATCGCCATTCTGGCGCAGATAGTCTTTGGAATTCTCGCGGCCTTGCCCGATGCGGACATCGCCATAGGAGAAGAAGGCGCCGCGCTTCTGGACAATTTCAAGTTGAGTGGCGAGGTCAAGCAGGTCGCCGACTTTGGAGATGCCTTCGTTGAACATGATGTCGAACTCGGCGGTGCGGAAGGGCGGCGCGACCTTGTTCTTGACGACGCGCACGCGCGTGCGGTTGCCGATGACTTCGTCGCCAACCTTGATGGACTGGATGCGGCGTACGTCGAGGCGGACGGATGCATAGAACTTGAGTGCGTTGCCGCCCGTGGTAGTTTCGGGATTGCCGAACATGACGCCAATCTTCTGGCGCAACTGGTTGGTGAAGATGACGGTGGTCTTGGTCTGGTTGATGGCGC
>JAYRVQ010000469.1:0-5052 GCA_041918465.1 Anaerolineales bacterium | reverse complement strand
CTCCGTTCTACCCTGATTATATCTCATACCATTTACAACGCCCCTACCCCCAGCCTTCCTCTTTCCACCAGTAGCTGCCCACGCCGATGACCGTCAGAAACGCGGACAGGAACGCGGCCCCGCCCCAGGTGAAATCCACAAAGAAATAGCCCACGAGGAGGATAATGAGGAAGACGACAACGATTGCGATCAGGTAGTTGCGAAGTTTTTTGGGTATGAGGGGCTCCTTAAATTCGTTTTTCGCAAATATGATTCATTGGGCATTCTGCACAATTAGGATTGGATGCAAAGCAATACCTGCGCCCAAGTTCCCACAATGCTCCATCCACCGCGCCAGGAAAGCCGGGGTTTAACTTTCGAGTGGACTCAATGGCCGCATCCGTTGTCCCGATCTCGCTGACACCCAGTCGGTAGAGAACGCGTACTGTGTGAACATCTGGCTTAATATCCATGCGCGTCCGATCCAAATCGCTGAAACGAATGCCGAAGGTCTTTTCGATGAGCAGAACGCCCATGCTGGCAATTCCAGGACCAACCCCGTGAATGGATAGGAAGGTTCGATGCACTTCAGCGGCGCGCTTGTTCCTCCACAAATTGAATGCGTCGCCATCACATTCTTCGATTACGATACGCGTCAACTCGTGAACTGTCCTCGGCGCGGCGTTAACGTAACGCGGACGTTGTGGGAGCCGCGCAAATAAATCAGCCAGTTCATCGAGTGACATTTTGTATATTTGGCGAGGGTCAAGATGACCTAGATCATTTTTAATGTAATACGGAATTGTCCAAATAATCTCCGCTTTAGTACCACGATCAAGGCAGACAGCCATCGCAAATGCATATGGATCGGATGTAACCAGCGGCGAGGCTTGCGGAACGACAGTTGGAAGCAGGGTTTCAGTTGGAATGGTATCTGCAAAGTCAAGCAGTTTTTGTTTGATGGTTGCAAGTTGAACAGCGGTGTTCATGGTTAAGCCTTATTCTTCGCCAAGTCGATGTAATTGTTCACCAATTCGCAAGCCTGCCATTGGAACTTCAAAATGTGCCAAATACGGGATGAGATGTTTCCGATATTTTTCACCCGCGAGAAATATAAACTGGTCAAACTGCAAGTCGGTCTTTTCTGAAAGCTGGTGTAAAACGCCTTTTGCCCATTTCCGGATCTCTCCCGCAGACATGCTGTTGAGTGTCAAGTCATACGGCTCAATTTCATCGTCCAGACTCACCAGACCATATTTAGCCGATAGAATGAAAATTTTGTCAGGATTGAGTTTGAAAGCATATTGCAGGTTTTTCTTGAAGAGCGCGCTGATGTACAAATCATGCGCCTTTGAACTATGCTCTTTCTTTTTACTCACGCAGGAAATCAGAACTATTTTCAATTTCATCCCTTTCCAGTTTATACAAATTCCCTACAACCCTTTCGTAAATCCAATCCTACCGCCAACCCATCAAACGGACAAGCCCGTTCTCACTTCTTTCCTCTCCTCCCCCGCCAACTTCTCCAGCAACTCGCGTTCCCCCGCCTCACTCGTCACCTCGCCATCCAGCCAGGCGGCGCGCAGACGCCAGAGAATCTCGCCGCGGCGCGGGCCAAACGGCACGCCTATTTTCTCAAGCGCATCCCCATCCGTGAATGGCCGCAACGGTTTCCATTTCGATAGATACATTTCCAATTTTGCACGCGCCTCACCCTCCGCGCACACAGACGCGGCCAAAATCCCGTCATCGGGCAGGCCATCCAACCGCCGCACGCATCCGCTGGGACGCAGGCTCGCGATGGAATCCAAATCCGCGAAAACCGACGAGGCCGCAACAATCTTCTTCGTCAACTCCGCAGTGAAATGCAGGCGTTTGGAAAGCGCACGAATCTCCTTTCCCGAAAGCCCCATCAACCAGACTGCCCACCGGAAGTGGACGAGATTCCCGACAAATGACGGCGGACTCGACGCGCGCTGGAAACGTCCCCGCGTCGCTTCATCCGACGGGAGAGTTGGTCGCACGGATTGAACGATTCCGGACGCCCACAGTTTTTCCATCATCGGGACGGAGTTTTCTTCTTCGAATATCAAGTCCAACTCGTGGCGCAAGCGTTCGGGGGAGAGTTTGTCCACGTATTTCAATGCATTTGGAATCAACGACTCGGTTCCAGATTCGATTTCGAATCCATAGCGCCCCGCATAGCGGACAGCGCGAAAGAGCCGCGTCGGATCGTCCACGAACGAGTTGGGATGCAGTACGCGGACGAGTTTGCGCGCGAGGTCCGCGCGGCCGCCGAGGGGATCGGTCAACTCGCCGAAGTGATCGCCGTCCAAGCGCACGGCCATGGCGTTGATGGTGAAGTCACGGCGGCGCAGGTCATCTGTCAGTGTGCCGAGTTTGACGGTGGGCAACGCGGCAGGGTGCGCGTACGTTTCTGAACGCGCGGAAATTAAGTCAATAAAATCATCCTCGCCCTTCGACTGCGCCTGGTCTCGATACGCTTCGCTACTCGACCAACGGCTCCGCTCAGGGCGATGAGGCGGAAACCATGTGGCCGTCTTGAACGGCGCGTGGACGGTGACGCGTCCGCCAAATTGTTTGACGAGCGCGCGTCCGAGTTTGGTGGCGTCCCCTTCGATGAGGATGTCGAAGTCGTTGATCGGTTTTTCGAGCAGGGCGTCGCGGACGAATCCACCCACGAGGTAGGCGGGGGAGCCGAGGTCCGCGGAAAGGGCGGCAACCTGTCGAAGCAGGGACAGGCGCGAGGTCGGGACGAAGCGGGGAATATCCAGTCGGTCAGTCAGAGGCATGGGATTGAGTCCGCCCCGCGATGACGGCGGTCGGGTCGAAGGCTTCGGCCAGCCCATCACCGATCAGATTCCAGCCAATCCCAAAGAGGAGGATGGCAATCGTCATGGGCAGGTAAACCCACCAGGCAGACAGCATGTTGCCGCCGGGGCCGATGATCCAGTTACGTCCCGAAGAAAGCAGGATGCCCCACGCCGACTGTCCGCCCAAGCCGATGAAGGTGATGGTGGCCTGCAGGATAACGGAACTGCCCACGTCGCGGGCGGCCAGCACAAAGGCGGGACCGACGGAATTGGGAAGCAGGTGTTTGCGAATCACCCAGAGCGAACTACCGCCCATGGCGCGCGCGGCCTGGATGAAATCGGTTTGCCTGAGCGTGAGCACCATCGTATTAACAATGCGGGCGATGGGCATCCACGAGAAAATAATGAGGCTGATGAGGATGGGGTCTACTTTCATCAAAAAGACCGCAAACGGCGGCGGCGTGAATTGGAAGTCAACCACCCTGCCAAAATAATCGTTATTGAACCAGAAGATGCCGCCCATGGATTCGATGGTGATGCCCACAATTTGCTGGATGAAGACCACACCTGCCAGCGCCGGAAAAGTGAGAAAGGCATCTGCAATGCGCATCATCAGGCTGTTGACCGTGCCGCCCGCGTAGCCTGCGATCGCTCCAAAAAGACTCCCGAAGAGGAACGCGCCGAGCGCCACCGAGAGGCCGAACATCATGGCCTCGCGCGCACCCCAGATGAGGGCATGGTACACATCGATCTGCCCGGGGAGCGTACCAAGGATTGACTCTTCGGTCGGCGGGTGGGGTCTCAGGTCGCCCTGGCGACCCACTTTCTTGAAGGCGCCCTGCGTTGTATCGTTGGGTGGAGAAAGCAGAGGCGCGGTCAACGAGACAACCGTGAAGAGCAGAATGAGCAGTAGTCCCAGCCAATTCTGCCAGTGAGATAGAAAGACTCGTATGCGTCTCATGTCTTCAACACCTCGTCCCGCACGCGTGGATCCAGGATGGCCTGAAGGATATCGAGAAGAAACATCAATCCCACCACCATGAGTACGCTGTACACGGCAAAACCCAACGCGGCGGGAGCATCCGGAGAACTTCGCATGGACTCTACAATAACGGAGGAGACACCTGTCAAACCAAATATAATCTCCACCACAAAAATGCTCGTGACCACACTCGCGGCGGAGAGCGCCATGGTGGTAAGCGAGGGTGCCAGAATTGCGCGCAGGGCGTGCTTCCAAAGAAGGGTCCGCTCACTCACACCGCGGGCGCGCGCCGCAACGATGTACTCCTTGTTGCGCTGGCCAATGACCGTGGCGCGAGTGACCCGTCCCAATGTGGCCCAATGGAACAAGGAAAGGGTTATAACCGGCATGGCCAGGTGCCGCAGTGCAATCAGCAAAACATCCAAACGCCCATTGATCAGGCTGTCAATGGTCAGCATGCCGGTGACTTCCTTAAACCCGGTGCGCGCCATATCCAGTTCGGTGGTAATGTCCATGCGGCCGGGCGCCAGCCAGCCAAGTTGAACGTAAAAAATGGCGATCAGGAACATGGAAAGAATGAATGGAGGCGTCGAAGTGCCCAGGAAGGCGATACTGCGGAAGATACCGTCGTACCGGCTGTTCTGCCGCCAGCCTGCCACCATCCCGTTCATCAGCCCAAGGGGAATCAACAAAAGCAGGGAATACAGGGAAAGTTCCAGCGTGGCAGGTGTGCGGTGCAGGAGCGCGGGCAACACGTCATAGCGCAGGGTGGGACTGTATCCCCACTCCCCCATGACGAGGGAACGCGCCCAATATCCATACTGCACCAGGTAGGGTTCATCCAGGTGGTATTGTCTGATGATCGAATTGATAAACGCATCGCTGGCGGTATGATCTCCAGTCTTTCCAGGTGGAACATAAAGACGCGCACGCGCTTCGGGCGGCGTCAACATGACGCCCGCGTACAACACCATGGTGATGACCACCAGCGAGACGAACATGGCAAAGATTCTGCGGATCAGGAATTGAAGGAAGGGCGGCATTTTACACTCGATTCTCCATCAACGTCTGTTGTATTTTACACTAACAACCAATCAGATAGAAACACTCTTGAGAACCGTTTCCTTTCTGAACAGACATCTTGCATAACTCAGCAAGTATGCCGATGTCAGCGGTTTCTTTGCCACGGATTTTCACAGATTTATTTTTAAAAATCCGTGCTAATCCATGACATCGTACCCGCAGGGTAAATCTGTG
>JAYRVQ010000468.1:0-6023 GCA_041918465.1 Anaerolineales bacterium | reverse complement strand
GCGAGAAGCCCTGGTCGGGCGAACGCGCGAGCACAAAAGATGGATTGGGAAGATTCTCGCTGGCGGGAAAATATGAACGCAACGCGGCGTTTTGCGTGAATGCGAAAGCCGCGTCCCAATCGGGGTTGCCTGTTTCGATATCGATCATCTGGGATTCGGATGTCATTTGGATGCGCGCCCGCTCCGCGTCCCAGGGACGCGCGGCGGTTCTGCGCGCCAGTTCAAAGGATGGCCCAGAGGCCGCGAGCGCGGCCAGCGCCCAAGTGGTCTGCCGCGGGGCAGAGGGCTTGAGATCGAGTTCCACTGTCAGAGCGGGATAGGGCGCGGCAACGGGAGCAGGTCCACCCGTCATATAAAGAAGTGGGGCCAGTCCGCCCGTGGTGCCAGTCAGCACGTGGACCATTTGCGATTGCGCCGCGAAGAAGGTCTGTCCGTCGAGTGGCGCGAGGACTGCGCACAAATCGAGTCGAATCTTGCGCGCGGCCGCGGCGCGGTTGACGAGGTTGTAGCGCCCCGCGATCACCTGCGAGCCAGCGGCCCAAAATTCGGCGGTCACATCCAGGTTTTCGAGCGGGGAAAAATCAAGTTGGAGGAAGTTGGGAGCAAAGAATCGCAGACGCGGCGCACGGACAAATTTTGCGGGGTCGGTGATGGCCGCGCGTCCCTCGCCGAAGCGCGGGAAGAGGCGCATCGAACGGGCGCGCAGGCCGAAGGTGGTGCGAAGCGAAAGGGAACGCGGCTCGCCCGAGGTAAAGTCGAGTTCCCAGATTTGGTCGTTGAGATAGTCCACGCCGCCGAAGCGAAAGTCCGCCGCGAGGGTAAGTTGGATGGGGTCGCTTGAGGAGAGATTCCAGTCACGCATGGATGTATTGTAGCAGATGAGAGAGGGCAAAGGGTATAATTTGGTCGCTAGTCGATCGGGTCTGCCAGTCGGCTGATTTGCTGGACAGGAGACCAGAGAACTGGAAGACGAGGAGACAATCATGCCAGGACTTTACTTCGAAGAATTTTCCGTCGGACAAAAAATCACCAGCGTTGGGCGCACCGTCACCGAAGGCGATATCATGTCCTTCGCGGGGCTGACGGGCGACTACAACCAGATCCACACCGACGCGCAGTTCGCGGCTGGGACACAATTCGGCCAGCGCATCGCACACGGACTGCTGGGTCTGTCCATTGCTGTAGGCCTGCTCATGCGCACGGGCGTGCTGGAAGGCACCGTACTGGCCTTCCGAGAAATCGTTGAGTGGAAATTCATCAAACCCATTTTCATTGGCGACACCATTCACGTGGGTATGGAGGCCAAAGAGTTGAAGTCAATGCCGCGTGCTGGCGGCGGGCTGGCATATGTTGCACTGGAAGTCAAAAATCAAAAAGATGAAACGCTCATGCGTGGAACTCTGGCCGTCCTGGTGGCGTCTAAACCAGCGTAAGGGTATAGCAAATTACAGACGGCACACGTCTTGAAAATGACCGCTGTGCCCCGACTGGAATGGACATGACTGAAGACGAACGAAAACGATTATTGGATTCTGAAGCGCAAACGCGCGACGATATCACGCCTCATCATATGACGGGTGGCAAGCCGCGCGTCTACGATGGGTCGCTTCCTCGCCCCGCGTTGGACGAGAACAACCTGCCCCTCCCCCGCCGCGTAGACGAGGTGGACATGGGCGGGACGCGCGTCACCCCCGCCGCGTACCAGACGCCCTCCCAGCCGGCGCGTTACACCACCACACGGCGGCAAGTTCCTCCATCCCAACCGCCATTCGACACGCGCCGCGCTTTGGGATGTGCCGCCTATGGCCTGATTGGATTGTTCTTTGCAGGCGTGATTCTTGCGTTGATCACGGCCTCCATCGCGGTGTACAGTTACTATTCCATCGCGCGCACCCTCCCCGGTGTGGACGATCTGCGCTCGCGCGCCTCCCAATTCGAGACAACGCGGATTTTAGACAGAAATGGCGGCGTCCTTTACGAACTCCTCGACCCGAACGCGGGACGCCGAACTTATGTCCCGCTGGATAAGATCTCCCCAAATGTGGTCGCGGCTACCATCGCCACCGAGGACAAGGATTTCTATATTCATCCCGGTTTTGACTTCTGGGCCATCGTCCGCGCCCTGTGGGAAAACTATCGCACTGGCGGACAGGGCGGCGGCGCATCCACCATCACGCAACAACTGGCGCGCGCCCTTCTGCTCTCTCCCGAGGAGCGCGCCGAGCGGACAGTCTCGCGCAAGGCGCGTGAGATCATCCTCGCCGCGGAAATCACCCGCCGTTATGGCAAGGATGAGATCCTCGAACTCTATCTTAACGAAATCTATTACGGCAATCTGGCTTACGGAATTGAAGCCGCGGCCGAGACGTATTTCCACACCACCGCGGACAACCTGACGCTCGCGCAAGCCTCCTTCCTCGCGGGGCTTCCGCAATCGCCCGCCGTCTATGACATTTACACCAACCCCGATGCCACCCTGGCCCGCCATCAACAAGTGCTGGTGTTGCTGTACGTGTTGAGCGGGGAACAGGGATGTATCGAAGTCAACAACAGCACGGAACGCGTCTGCGTGGACGCGACGAATGCGACCCTCGCCGCAGATGAGATGCGTGTTTACAGTTTTCCGCCGCTTGAATTCAATATGCGCTACCCGCATTGGGTCAATTACGTTCGCGGCCTGCTGGAAAACAAATACGACGCGCAAACGATCTATCGTTCTGGCTTCACCGTCTACACCACGCTTGATCCACAAATACAGGATGAAGCCCAGCGCATCGTCACCGAACAGGTCGCGGCGCTCGCGCCCAACAACGCGCACAACGGCGCGCTGTTGGCGATGAAACCGTCCACTGGCGAGATCCTCGCCATGGTTGGCTCCGCGGATTTCAATAACGAGGCCATCAGCGGACAGATCAACATGACGATCAGCCAGACGCGCCAGCCCGGCTCTTCCATCAAACCCATCACCTACGTTGCCGCATTCGAGAAAGGTTGGACTCCCGCCACACTCCTTTGGGATGTGCCTAGCGAATTCCCGCCCTCCGGCCTGGATACCGACACGCGCGATCCGTACATCCCTTCGAACTACGATGGTAAGTCGCATGGCCCGGTTACTGTCCGCGTGGCGCTGGCAAATTCCTTTAACATTCCCGCCGTCAAAGCGCTGAACTTTGTTGGCGTGTACGATGACCCGAATACTCCCCAGAAAGATGGGATGATCGCCATGGCCGAAAGGCTGGGCATCACCTCGCTCACCGCGCCAGACTACGGTCTCGCATTGACGCTGGGCGGCGGCGAAGTCAGTCTGCTGGAAATGACCTCCGCCTACGCAGTCTTCGCGAACGAGGGAAAGAAAGTCCCGCCTGTCGCCATTTTGAAAGTCACCGATTTCGAAGGTAATGTAATTGACGAATACCAGCCTCCCGCGGGCGAACAGGTCATTCGCGCCGAGCATGCCTATCTCATCTCTTCCATTCTCTCGGACAATGATGCCCGCTCGTGGATGTTCGGTCGCAACTCCGTTCTAAATCTCCCGTTTCCCGTTGCCGCCAAGACCGGCACATCCGGGACCCCGCGCGGGGATGCCGCCGAATTGATTTTTGACAACTGGACGCTCGGCTACACTCCCGACCTCGTAACTGGTGTCTGGATCGGCAACGCGGACTACACCCCGATGACCAACACCACAGGTTCCTCGGGCGCGGCTCCGATCTGGAATCAGTTTATGCAATATGCCGCGCCGATCGTCAGCGGTGGAAACCTGCGCGGATTCACTCCACCCGCGGGAATCGTGGACGAGATCATCTGCGCCCTCTCTGGGACAAAGCCGTCACAGTGGTGCCGCGGCGGGCAAAAACACGAAGTGTTCGCATCCGATCAGTTGCCGCTTCCCGCCAGCAGGGATTTGTTCCGCAAGGTTAAGATTGACACGTGGTCCGGACTCGAAGCATCCGCTGTGTGCGGCGAGGATTTTGTCGAAGAAGTGATGGCCATTCGCGTGGACGATCCCTGGGCGCGCAAATGGTTGGACACTCAACAGGGGAAAGATTGGCTTGAGTCCAATGATATGCCGCGTAAACCCACGTTTGCGCCGGAACGCGAATGTACGGCGAGCGATCCGCATCCGATTCTGGAATTCAGCAATCTGAAAGATGGACAGGTCATCACTGAAACGGTGGTGGAAATTTTTGGCACTGTGAATGCCGCCGGTGGCTTCAAAGGTTGGGCGCTGGATTTCGCCCACGGCAGTGACCCCGATAATTGGTTTCAGATCGTTGAAAGCCGCCAACCGATCCAAAACGGTTTGCTATCCTTGCTTGACCTGGGCGCGGTCGATAACGGCTTCATCATCCTGCGCCTGCGGATCGTAGGGCCGAATGATTCCCATGCCGAAAAAACGATCCGTCTGATGGTTAACCTGCCTGTCCCACCGACGCGGACGCCCACTCCCACGCCGACTCCTCTCCCGCCGACGGTTATCATCCCATCTGATACACCCACTCCGACCTCGACCGAAATTCCGTGGACAGAAACACCCACCTCAACACCTGTCCCCACCGATACGGAAACGCCCACACTCCCGCCGCCTTGATTTCTGGAGACACTCATGCGCCTCGAAGACCTGAACTGGATGGATGTGGAAAAATACCTGCAACAGGATGACCGCCTGATGTTTGTACTCGGCGCGTGTGAGCAACATGCCTACCTCAGCCTGCTGACTGACATCAAGATTCCCCTCGCCCTCGCAGATTCCGCCTCCACCCGGACCGGTGTCCTGGTCGCCCCGCCCCTGAATTTCGGCTTCTCTCATTATTTTTTCGACTACCCCGGCACGCTCAGCCTGCGCGTCCCCACGCTCATCGCGGCAGTGGAGGATCTTGTCCGTTCGGCGTATCGAAGCGGATTCCGTCGCCTTCTCATCTTGAATGGACATGGCGGCAACACACCTGTCAATGACCACTTGAATGATGTCATCAACGATCTTCCCAGTGCGCACATCCGCTGGTATCAATGGTGGGACTCGCACAGCGTGGAAGCAGTGGCAATAAAACACAATCTAAAACCTGCCCACGCCAACTGGCTGGAAGCCTTTCCATTCACCGTTGTCGGCGATCTGCCAGAAGGGGAAAAGATTCCGCCGTCAGTGCCGAGTTCCATCATGGACGCGGCGACCACGCGTCGGGTCTATGGCGACGGGTCGTTTGGGGGACGATATCGCGCCGATGACGGGATCATGTACGAGGTCCTGAATGCCGCGCTGGAGGATATCCTGCACCTGCTCGAGTTCGAATAAACCCTTGCGCGAATCCCGCCACATCGGTATAATACCGCCCGTTGGATGATAATAAAACCGAGCATAAACAGCAAGCGCTTGAGATAAAAATTGGTCTCGAAGCGCTTGCCTTTGTTTGTCTCTAGCGCGTCCCATTCATAACGCGTAGAGGCAAGGCCCGGAAACCTGGACTCTTTACTCGAGGAGAGGACACAGTGGAAACCAAGGGACTTACCGCACTTCGCATCAGTCTGGCCTCGCCCGATACGATCATGTCATGGTCGTATGGCGAGGTACTTAAACCCGAAACCATCAACTACCGCCGCTTGCGGCCGGAAAAAGATGGATTGTTCTGTGAGGCCATTTTTGGCCCCACTCGCGATTGGCAGTGTTACTGCGGCAAATATAAAAACCCCCGTTACAAAGGTATCACCTGCGATAAATGCGGCGTGGAAGTGACCCGCTCTGCTGTTCGTCGCGAGCGCATGGGGCACATTACCCTCGCGACGCCTGTGGCGCACATCTGGTACACGCGCCGCATCCCATCCTATCTGGGGATGTTGCTCGACATCTCGCGTCGTAACCTGGACCGTGTGCTGTATTTTGCCCAATACATCGTCACCTACGTGGACGAGGATGCCCGCAATAAGGCGCTCAAGCGCCTGGAGGACGAGATTTCCGTCTCGGACCGCGAACAGGCCGCGGGCGTCAACGCGCGCATCGCTGAGATCAAGACGCGCCGCGATCATGC
>JAYRVQ010000467.1:0-4332 GCA_041918465.1 Anaerolineales bacterium | reverse complement strand
TTCGTGCCGCAACTGACGGCGGCCATGTACCAACTCGGACAAATTTTTGGCGCGCTCGTGTTACGTCAGTGGCTGGGGATCTACGGCCTGGCCTGGGGCGTGGTCATCGGCTCGGCGCTTTTCCTGCTGATTCAACTTCCGTCACTGTTTAAACTGAACGGAGAGTTTTCTTCCTCCCTCGGGTTGACAAATTCCGATGTTCACAAAGTCATCCAATTGATGGGACCGCGCGTGTTCGGCGCGGCCATCGTGCAGTTGAACTTTTGGGTCAACACCAATCTCGGCTCGCGCATGGCCGAAGGCAGCCTGATCAGTCTCTCGTACGGATTCATGTTGATGCTGATGGCGCAGGCCGCCATAGCGCAATCCGTGGCCATCGCGGCCATGCCCACCTTCTCGGCGCAACACGCGCTCGGCCAACAGGACGAGTTGCGTTCCTCGCTGGCCTCCGCTTTGCGCGGCATGTTCCTGATGGCGATTCCCGCCAGTTTGGGATTGATCCTGCTGGCGAACCCGATCGTCTCGATGCTGTATCAGCGCGGCGAGTTCAACGCCCTCACCGCCGAGATGACCGCCTGGGCGCTGACCTGGTACGCGGCGGGGCTCGTCGGTCACTCCATCATGGAGGTGCTGACGCGCGCCTTCTTCGCGCAACACGACACGAAGACTCCCGTCCTCATCGGGACGGTTGCCATGCTGTTGAACGTCGCGTTCAGCATCGGGTTCTCGCGTCTCTTCTCGACTTTGGGCTGGATGCCGCATGGAGGCCTGGCCCTCGCTAATAGCCTCGCCACCGCCCTCGAAGCGGCCGCGCTCTTCGTTGTGATGCGCAACCGCCTGGGCGGAATCGAGGGCAAACACATCGCGCAGGGACTCGCGTACGCGTCCATCGCGGGGCTGGGGATGAGTCTCGCGCTCGGGTTGTGGATCCCGCTGGCGGGTGGAATGAACCGCTGGCTCGTCGGGCTGGGAGGCGTGGCAGTCGGGGGAATCGTTTATGGGCTGATCGCGCTCGCCCTGCGCGTCCCGGAAATCCAGAGCGTGGTTCAGATTGTGAAACGCAGGTTGGGGCGATGAGCGTTTTAGGGCGAGGGTGGTTTTGTCTGCGCCGCGAGATTGGACACAAATTTTAAGATCTGGTTGATGGTTTCCTCGTCCGCCTCTTGCGTGCCGCCGCTCGCCAGGAAAAGCCTGATGCTCATGGCATCGGCTACAGCGGGATCTTTTTGTTCAAAATCAATCACCTTGTAGGTTTTCAGCCAGTGATCCAATTCTTCGCGTTGCGTGTTGGTCAATTGAATTCTCATTTGCTGGTCCCCCTTGCAATTGATCACATCCGCCGAACCCGATTCGTAAACGATCACCTTGTCGCAAAAACCCGCGAAGCCGCCCGTGCGTTCCCAGATCAGAACGGAGATTTCTGTCGTTGCAGTGGGACTGGCCTGCGGAGAGTTAAATGGAATCGGGATGACGGGTGCGCAGGCCGCGAGGAAAATTACGCCCAACAATAAAAGATATGAAAGTTTCATCGTTCACTCCTTTGCACATTCAAAACGGCAAGAGTCCATGCAAAGTTCCCGAGGCTCGCTCATGTCCAGATCAGCCAGTTGACCGTCGCCACTACCAGCCCCAGCAGAATCCCGCCCACCACCTCCAGCGGAGTGTGGCCGAGCACTTCGCGCAGGTCTTTTTCGCTCCACATGTGGCCGTGCAACAATTCATCAAACAACACGTTGATGCGTTCCGCGTGCATCCCTGCCTGACGACGCACGCCCGCCGCGTCGTAAACCACGATCATTGTGAATGCCACAGCCAATGCAAACAAGGGAGAATCGAATCCCAGGAACAGGCCAATGCCCTGCGTCGCGCCCACGATCAATGCCGAATGCGAACTCGGCATTCCGCCCGCGCTCAACGTCATGCGCCACTTCCATTCACGCGAACGTAAATATTCCATTGGCGCTTTGAGTCCCTGCGCGATGAGCCAGGCCGCCAATGTGCCGATCAAGACTTTGTTTTCCAAAAGTCCCGCCAGATTCATTCTTCCTCCGCGAACGGAGTCAGTTCGTCGCCCGACAACTGGCGCACTTTCAACTCGGCGGCTTCCAGCAACTCGGCACAACGCTTCATCAGTAACTGTCCGCGCTCGAACAGCGCCATCGACTCTTCCAATTTTTGATTGCCCTCCTCCAGTGAAGCGACGATGGTTTCCAATTCGGACATTGCCTCTTCGTAATTCAACGACTCAACAGGTTTGGGTGTCTTAGCCATCTTTCCTCTGATTTCCGTTTTACGCTTTACGTTTCACGACCGCGCCAAACTGTCCATCCGATACGCGGACTTCGATCACTTCATTCTCTTTGACCTGACCCACACTGCGGATCAGACTCCCATCCGCGGAACGCGTGACCACCGCGTAGCCTCGCGCCAGGACTTCGAACGGACTCAGCGCGACGAGGCGTTTTCCCAGCCCCGCGACTTTTTCCGCTTCGAGCGCGAGACGGTGAGCGGACGCGGCCACGAGGCGGCGACTCCACTCGTCCGCGCGCTGGCGCTCGGATTGGAGTCTGCGCGCGGGAGAGTAAAACTTCAGGCGGGATTCGACGCTCGCTAATGCAACCCGATTATTCTGAATCAGGTTCGCCAGCGCCATCTCGGCGCGTTGACCGAGGTCGCTCATCGCCGACGCGAGATCGTACAACGTGACGGGAGTCGCCAGTTCCGCCGCGGCGGTGGGAGTCGGTGCGCGCAGGTCGGACGCGAAATCCGTCAGCGTGAAATCGGTCTCGTGGCCGACTCCGCTGATGACGGGCGCGTCGCTGGCCGCGACCGCTCGGACGACGCGTTCGTCATTGAACGCCCACAAGTCTTCGATGGAGCCGCCGCCGCGCGCCACGAGAATCACGTCAGGTTGGATTCGGTTCAGGTTCTGCAAGGCCGCTACGAGGGCGGGAGGAGCGTCTGCCCCTTGGACGGGAGAAGGCGCGAGTACAACGTCCGCGATGGGCAGGCGACGTCGCAGGGTGTTGAGCATGTCCCGCAAGGCCGCGCCCGTGGAGGAGGTCACGATGCCGATGCGACGCGGTAGTTGCGGAATCTCGCGCTTGCGGGATGAGTCGAACAGTCCCTCGGCCTCGAGCATGGACTTGAGCCGCAGAAATTCCGCGTAGAGCGCGCCCTCGCCCACGGGACGGAGCACGTCCGCGTAGAGTTGATATTGCCCGCCGACTTCGTAGATGCCGATCTTGCCGTGGGCTTCCACTTCCATGCCGTCGCGCAGGGGGAGTTTGAGGCGCGAGGCGTTCAACTTCCACATCACGCCGCGCAGGGACGCGCCCGCGTCTTTCATGGTGAAATACAAATGCCCCGAAGCGGGGCGCGAAACGTTCGAGAGTTCGCCGCGCACCCACACATCCTGAAGCGCGGGATCGGCTTCGATCACCTGTCGCAGATGCGCGGTGAGGCGGGTAACCGTCCATTGGACGGAGGCGAAGAGGGTCGGTTGCGTCACGGCGGCGAGGATACCGCAAGGGAGGAGGAGAGTCAACAAATTTCAGCCACAGATTACACGGATTTCACAGATTTTAAAAATCCGTGCCAATCTGTGAAATCTGTGGCAAACCTGCTAGAATCGCGGCATGAAACGAATGTCCACTCCCTGGCGCAAGAACTACATCGAAGGTCACGTTAAAGAGGATGGGTGCGTGTTTTGTAATGCGCTCGCGAAAAAAGAAGACAACGCTAAAAATCTCGTCATCCATCGCGGCAAGCGCGCCTTCGTCATCGTGAACCTGTTCCCCTACACCAACGGCCACCTGATGGTCGCGCCGATGGATCACCAGCCGTCGCTGGAGTTGCTGGACGCCGAGACTCGCGCGGAAATGATGGAACTGATCTCGCAGGCCGTTGTGATCCTGAAGAAGATCTACCATCCGCATGCCTTCAACGTGGGCGCGAACATCGGCAAGGCGGCGGGCGCGGGCGTGCCAGACCACGTGCACGTGCACATCGTCCCGCGCTGGACGGGGGATTCGAATTTCATGTCCATCCTCGGCGAGACGCGCGTCCTGCCTGAGACGATTGAGGAGACGTATAAGAGGATCAAGGATGGTTGGGTGTAACTTTAGCATGTATAAAATTCGCAAAGCTGCACTTGAAGATTCTCGTGGAATAGCCGAAGTCCAGGTGGACAGCTATCGCACGGCCTACACGGCCTTCTTTCCAAAAGCGTATATTGACCATTTCACCTATGATGAACAAGAGCAGGATTGGATCGATCTTCTCAAAAAAGAGACGGATGACATCCTGTTGGTGGCTTTGTCCACGGAAGGT
>JAYRVQ010000466.1:0-6200 GCA_041918465.1 Anaerolineales bacterium | reverse complement strand
CGCCCCGAAAAAGAAGGTTGCGGCCAAGAAGCCTGCCGCGAAGAAAGCGGTGAAGGCGAAGAGCAAGAAGTAAGATTTGCGAAATAACAGAAGCGCCCTCGGGGGGAGGGCGTTTCTGTTTGTTAGTGTATTCTATGAGACCTGGATTCACCGCGTCCGAGTCGGAAACCCACTCCGAGCAAAAGAAGCCTCCTGTCGATTAATATCGGAGAGATGTTTTTGTCGATCTAAAAGTTTGGACTGGTTATGAAATATTTGACGTAGCACTTTTGCTTGATATGTTGTTGGGATGAATGAGTTCATCTGTAATCGTTTAGCACTTTATTACTGGATCTTCTGCTACGCCCAACTCTCCACAGATCGGGCAATAATCATCTTCAGTAGAGCCGTCATAGTTTTCATAAAACAAGTCCACCTCATCTGTAGTTATTTCAGAAACAACATTAACCAGATTGCCGAAGTTTTCGCATTGATTGTTTTCGCAAATTACAGGTATTTCTATTTCTTGTGCCATAAATGAGTCTCCTCATCATAAGATATTAAACCCGCTCTTTTCAAATACGCTTGGGCATTTCTAACTTGGTGTTTCCATAACTTCCCAAAATGCCTACCATCTATAACTCTATCAAAATTATCATCGCATAAATCTGGATGAATATCTTTTACAAACAAATGCAATTCTTCAGTTTCCATAGGTTTTTGAGACAGTAAGTATAGTATGGTTTCAGAAAATATTGAATTTGTGCTCCTGTGTTTCACCCTTACTCTTATTAGATTGTCCTCTACATCTCTTTCCTGTTTCCGTGACTCTAAGCGTATTTTTTGCGAAATTGTTTTTTGCTCAACCTGAATTATTGCCCTGACATTGTCAACTTGCTCTTGAATTTCTTTGAGTTGCGTCGGAGTGACAATTGCGCCTAGTTTTCGATATTCGTTTATATCGTATTGGATTTTTTGAACGGTTGCAATGTCGTTTATCTTTACACCATATTCAAAGTTTCTTAATTCGCCTCCATCGGTAAAATTTGCGGATGCAATGATAGCGCTTGACTGATTTGAAACGTAGACCTTTGCGTGAATTCTTGGTAAGTAAGAGATAGAAACATGGTGAAGATTCTCAAATAAATACAAAAGCGCAGATATTTCAGTTGCCCCTTGAACCAATGTGCGCATGGAAATATCTGTTAAAACATTAATCTGGACATCCTTGGCCAGATTCTTTTTGGTAATTGCATGGGTCAGCATTTTAACGGGTCCGAAGGTTACATAAGGAGAACAAATTAAACAGTCTGAAGTGATGCTTTCAGCAAATTCTTCAAAAGTAGATTTGAATGGTGAATGAACTAAATTCAGCATGATATTTGGCCTTATCAACAAAACGGTGATTTCCATTTTAACACCCAAGTTGAAGAAATAGGGATACCCATCATCAGGGAAGAAACAGTAACGGAAAACCGCGACCGCCAAAATACATGTTGGACTATGACACAATTGGAAAATTTCTGGTTGACAAGCTTGTTTTTCCGCCAGATCCGATTAGTTCTCGGAAAATCAGTGAGCTAGGTGGGATTTATAAGGTTAGTCCTGATGAAACGCCAATTCTTGATTAGTACAAGTTGATAGGGATATAGAACTCAAGAGATTGTGGCTTGGTAGAAAACCATATAGCATAAAATGACTAACAACCTCGGGACGAAATGTCCGCGATGCCGTTTTTGGGATCATCAACTCCTCCATCAATGGATTTATACGGGTTCTTTCCTATCCCAATTGCACCTCGAACTCAAAAATGGACATTTGATCCAGCACATAATACGCGTCGGGGCCGCTAAGGTTGAAGCGGAGGGTGTAGTCGTCAATTCTCTCGAACTTCACGTTGCCGTCACGGGCATACTGCCAATCCGCCATCAATAATTCTTCGACGGTGGAACTGGTGAACGGTTCGCCATTTGGCTGGAAGATGCCCGGGCGCAGGTGGAATATGATGATGTAACCGTCCGGGTCCATTTCCCAGCTCTCGGCCAGGTCGGGCAGGTACGAATCGCCTTCCTTCGTGACCAGGTGGCGTATGACAATTGTGACTGGCTTGATGGGCGGTTCGGTGGGGGGCGCTCCCCCTACTCGCGGCTGTTGGAACTCGTCTCGTAAAGCCTGAACACCCTCCATGGGCGACCCGGCGCTATCGGCTGAGTCCCCAAAGTTGGCGGGTCCATAGGGGAGTTCCAGGAAGTTGGTTCCGCCATCCGGCGCGATGTCCACCATGGTGTGGGGAGGCAGATCCTGCTCTGAGCCGCCGGGAGGTGTGAACAACACCGTCCCATCGAAGTTGCCGACAGTGCTGTAATTCGTGTCGGGATCGAATACCACGAAGAACTGGGTTCCGAGAATCTTGACCTGGGATCCGTTCGGCATGTTCACGGTGAAGGAACTTCCGTCTGGCACGTATCCGTCAAATCCCTGGTTGGATAGGAAGACGCCGATTTCGGCCGGGTTGAATTTCGCGGTGACTTGATCTGTAGTTGTATTGTTGTAAAGCGTGATCGTTGAGCCGTCATTGAAATCAATCCTGCCTTTCCCGCTGTTCACCACGCGTACGCTCTCATTGTCGTAGAAGTTCCGCGAGCCGTTCACTTCCTTGATGTTTCCCGAACGCCCGGCTTCCACGCGGGTATGGATTGTTGCAATGGAACCGATCGGTTCTTCGGCGGTTGTCCCGCCTCCGTCATTGTCCCCGTTGTTATTACAGCCATCACAGCAAAATGCCGTCGAGAGAAGAATGATGAGCAGGGCCATGAAGGGGTGTAAAACTTTCATTTCGCTACTCCTGCCTGGCGTCCGAGACGGGCGCCGATGGCGATAAACAGTGGAAAGACCAGTCCGCCCACTGCATCCTGGAGCAGGGCAGTGCGCGACAAAACATTAAGCAGACTGTCCAATAGCGCGAGCATTATTCCGCCCAGGATGCCCACTGCGGGAATAACAAACCACGCGGGCCGCGGACTGCTCATGCCCCACGCAATTCCCAGGCCCGTTACCAGTCCCCATGCAATTCCCTCTGCCGCGCCGAGCAGGGAATTGACGAGCGGCTCCTCACTGGGAACGACCAGGTAAACGAATAACATCATTCCGAGTCCGAACGTCAGCGCGCCGCCCAGCCCGCCGATGATGTATCGCAGGCTCGGGCGCGCCTTTGAAGTGGCAATGGCAATATCTATCGAGAATACAAGCAACAGTCCGATCAGACCGCCGATGGTTGCGTACAGCAGGGTGTTGAATATAAAGTAATCCAATCGTTGGGTGGAAATCCCAACAATCCAACGTAACAGCGTAAATCCGATCGCGCCGCCGAACAATCCACGCAATGCAGAATCCCGGATTTGTCCCCATTGGCGGGCAGTTTCTTTTTCGATCTGTTTCGGCACAGACTCATGATCCCGCCAATCTCGGATACGCGGCTTCAGGCTTTCGCTGCCAAGGATGTAACCACCTTCGTGAGGCTTCACCAGGTGTTTGGTTTGCAGAGTTTCGAGCAGTAGGCCTGCTTTGACATCCCGATAACCGTACGCGACCAGTCGTTGACTGATCTGTTGTGCATCGAGCGGTTTGGTTGAGCCTTCGAGCAGGGATAGGATTTGCCAGGCCGGGTCGCGTTGGTTGTCTGCAAGTTCATCGTGGATGACGCGGCCGAGGTAGTCTTGCATGATCCCCTCGGCGCGCTGCAATTTTTCGTAGGCGGCCAGGTTCAGGTCACGCGTGAGCGAAGTATTGCCTCCTGCCAATGTATGGCAGATAATTTGCAGGCGCGTCGGATCCACTTCTTCACCCAGATCGGCCAGCAGGGCTTTGAGGAGCGCGCCGTCCACGCGGATGTCCGCGGAGCGCGCCGGAGCGAGGATGGCCTCACTCGCCGCCGCGCGGTCGAGCGGGGGCAGGGCGAAAAGGTTGGCGAACGGATTTTTCTCGCCGCTTTGGAAACGGTTGAGGTGATGCTTCACGTCCACTGTGCTGAACAGCCAGCGCGCCCGCAACCCGGTCTCATTGACGCACTCCCTCCACAGGTCAGCGAACGCCTGCTGTGCCTGCGCGGATTGTTGGAAAAATTCCTCCACGTTATCCAACAGTAAAACGATCTGACTTTCCCCCGGCAGGAAGGCGGCCGACAAGCGCAACACATCTTTCAACGGACGGCGCGCCAGCGCGGGGAAATCGTTCAGCGAACCGAGCACGCGTTTCTTGATCGTCGCGTCGAGAGGCTCGCCGCTCGCTTCGACCCAGACCGGCCACTGTCCATCCTTAACCAGCGCCGGGATCAGCCCGCCGCGCAACAGGCTGGTCTTGCCGATGCCGTTCTCGCCGACCAGGATCGCAAAGCGACTGCTCTCCAATTTGTCCGTCAGTGTCTGGATTATGGTATCCCGACCCGCCAGGTGATTCTGTTCTGAAATGTCGAGGGCTTCGAGCAGGTGATATGGATTTCCCCCAACCGGCTTTTTTTCACGCAGGGCGGATTTAAGATTTGCCAGCGCCTGTGGGATGTATTTCTTCAGCCGCGCCAGTTCTTCCTCCTCTTCCACGCTTGGCGGCGCGGTCTGGAAGACCTGTGTGATCTGATGAATCTCGACTTCGTTGTAATCACCCTGGATGGCTACCCCGCCGCGGCTGACGCGTCCGATCACATTTCGATTCCCGCCTGACCCTGAACGGGCGCGGCCGACCCTGACCTTTTGCGCAGCGACGCGGCGCGTCTCCTTGCTCCCGGCCATGCGACACCTCCTCAGGTACTGCTTGTCTGTTTGGCGCGCTCGGCGATTTTCTTAAGAATGGTTGTCGCGGCCGAGAGAGGGCCACCCAGCGAAGCAAGGATCACATCCACGATGTCAGGCGCCATTTTCTGGATATTCCCCATCCAGCGCTGCAGATCGGTCTGGTCTGCCTGTGCGCCTTTTTCTGCAACTTCGGTTTCGATGCGTTTGGCGGTTTCTGCGAGTTCCTGCTTCTTGCCTGCATTCACATCTGGCAGTGCTGCAATGGTCTGGTAGACCTTATCGAATAGCGGCGCGAGCTCGGTGCCTTGAATGCCCTGGTACACAATGACTTTGGCGTTGCGTCCCTGCACCACAATGGCGCCGCCCGAGACGTTTCCTATCGTTTGCTGGTCGCCGCGGACGGTGCGAGGTTTTCCGTCGCGTTTTGGTTTCTTGGAACGGGTCATGGTCTCCTCCGGGTTTGGTTGGCATTTATATCCTACATGAAAACCAAACAAAAATCAATCATGAGTTCCCGGCAGTCGTGGAACCGTTTTTCAGTGGCAGTCCCTGCTTATTTTCCCAACACTTCCATTAACAGATCAGGTCTGTCGGTGATGATGCCGTCCACGCCGATGTCGATCAACATCCGCATCTCGGCGGGGTCGTCAATCGTCCACGCGTCCACCCACAGTCCACGGGCGTGGGCGACGCTGACGAAGCGGCTCGTCAACAGCGTGATGCCGCTGTCTTCGATGGGGAGTTGGACGGCGGAAAAATTCGGCGGGTAGAGTCGTCCGAGAAACGCCAGGTGCATGTAAATGAAAGGCTTGATCTGTCCGCGACTGCCAGAGGTGGCAACCTCGGGACAAATCTCGCGAAACTCTGCCAGCGCTTCGTCTTTGAACGACGCGACCAACACCTTGTCTTCCATTTCGTGCTTGCGAATCAAATCGCAGAACGGCTGGGCAATGGACGGTTCGGCCTGCTTGATTTCGATGTTCATCCGATAATCGGGGAAACGCTCGAAGACGGATTCCAACGTCGGGATGACGATGCCCTGTCCGCGATAGGGGAACTCCGCGCCGTCATCCAGCGGGGACCAATCGTACGCCGCGTCGAAGGACTGGACTTCGGCGAGGGTCATCTCTTTGATGAAACCTTCGCCGTTGGTTAGACGGTCAACGGTCTCATCGTGGCTGACAACGAGCGCGCCGTCCTTTGTCATGTGGATGTCCATCTCGAGTACGTCCACGCCAAGTTCGGCCGCGTGTTCGAAGGCGAAGAGCGTGTTGCTCGGCCAGAGACCGTCCCCACCCTGGTGGGCAATGACCATTGTCCGCGGCGCGTTTTGATAATACGCGGCTTGCGGCGCTTTGGGCATGACCAGCATTGCGACAAAAACCAAAACAACGAGCCCGAGCAAAATACGCACAACCCACTTTTTCATTTTTT
>JAYRVQ010000465.1:0-3259 GCA_041918465.1 Anaerolineales bacterium | reverse complement strand
GCGATCGTGGTCTCCATCTATCGCTTCTGGTTCGATCCGTATTCGTATTCGAGCCAATCGTCGCAATTTCTGGAGAACCGCGTGTTGTTCTTCGGGTCGGTGCCGTGGCATTACGGCGTGATCGTCATTTTGTTGGGGCATATCACGGCGCTGCTCTTCCCCGGCTTGTGGGGTTTGTTTACCGCCAACCAGACGCGCTTATACGTGTTGGAAGTGATCGGACTCTCGCTGGCGTTGATGGCAACGGTGGGATTGACGATTCTGTTTTATCGCCGCATGGCAAACGCCCGCGCGAACTCGGTCACCTCCGAGTTGGACTGGGTCTTGCTGATCGTCCTGTTGCTTCAAGTGGGACTTGGTTTTTGGGTGGCGTATTATTACCGCTGGGGTTCGGACTGGTACTTGCATACCGCTGTGCCGTGGCTGATCTCGCTCGCCAAACTTCAACCGAACATCTCTTCTGTTGCCGCGTTACCATTTTGGGTGAAGTTCCATTTCGTCGGCGGATTCGTCGTCATCCTGCTCATGCCGTTCACGCGGCTGGTGCATGTGCTGGTGTACCCCATCTCGTATTTGTGGCGCGAACATCAGGTGGTGATCTGGAATCGTTCGCGCATGAATTAATGAGCGCCGCTTTGATTTCAATTATGACTTAGGCGGTTGGCAGGCAGTTCGATTTGCTTGGCAAATCGTGCCGCCGTCGCAGCGCAACTACGACGAAACAGGCTCGACTGCGTAACTCCTATTTAATTTGTCATTCTACAAAGTTTTGCTATACTGGATACAAATGAAACCCCTCGACGAACTCCTTCGCGACTCCGCGACTCACCATCGCCGTCTCTGCCCCAGGCAGGTGCTGGGCGCGCGCGTGGGGATGTTCGCCGCCTCTCTCCTGACCCTCGACCTGCCCCAGACTGACACACGACTGCTCGCCTTCGTTGAGACCGACGGCTGTTTCGTGGACGGGGTCTCCGCCGCGACGGGCTGTTATGTCGGGCGCCGCACCCTGCGCGTGGAAGACTTCGGCAAGACTGCCGTCACTTTTGTAGACTCGCGCACCGAACGCGCCGTTCGCATCGCGCCGCGACTCGACGCCCGCGAACTGGCGAGGCAATACGCCCCCGAAGCGCGCAACCGCTGGGAGGCGCAATTGCTCGGCTATCAAACCATGCCCAACGAAGATTTGCTGGATTTCAAATGGGTGACCATGCGCATCAACATCGCCGCGCTCATCGGTCAGGCGGGCGCGCGCGTCAACTGCGAGACGTGTGGCGAGGAAATTCTCAACCAGCGCGAGGTCCTCTGGGAATCGAAAATCCTCTGCCGCGCCTGCGCGGGGCAGGCATATTACGTGGAATTGGAACGTGCGGCAACCTTCAGGTTGCCCCGCGAAACAAGATAGAAAGTCTGCGGTTTTCTACGCCCTGTAAAAGTAAAAACACCAGATGACGCTTTCCTTTTTGGGCACGCAGATAAACGCATAAGTAGAACCCTCGCGGAGAACGGCAAGGGGAACGCCCGTAAGGAAGAATGTCTTTTGACATGGTGATAAACATAAGTCGTCAGGGATGGAATCTTGTGATACAAAATAACCCACCAAGCCCATGAACCCAACAATCAACCCACCCAAACTCTCCCTTTGGCGCATGTTCACCTCCGCGGCACGCGGACTGCCTCCCGCCTATTTCGCCCTCGTCATGGCGACGGGTATCGTTTCCATCGCGGCAAAGCTGGAAGGCATGCCCGCAATTGCATGGACGCTTTTCGTCGCGAATATTATTTTTTATATCATCCTCTGGGTGTTGACGATCGCGCGCCTTGTCCGCAATTTTTCAGGGGTGATCGCCGACCTGACCAGCCACGAGCGCGGACATGGCTTCTTTACCATCGTCGCCGGCACCTGCGTGCTTGGCAGGCAGTTCGACGTTATCGCGGAGAATAACATCGCCGCGGTCATTCTCTGGCTGGTGGGGCTCATCCTTTATTTCCTCCTGATGTACACCTTCATCGCCGCCGTTACTGTGCGGGAGGTAAAACCATCCCTCGAAAACGGCTTGAGCGGCGGCTGGCTCCTGCTGGTGGTCTCCACCCAGTCCCTTTCGGTAACGGGCGCAAGCCTGACCGATCACTTTGGGGCTTGGGCAGACGCGACTCTCTTCTTTACATTAACCATGTTCCTGCTCGGCTTCATGTTGTACATCCTTGTGATCTCGCTCATCTTTTACCGCTTCACATTCTTTCGATTGCGCCCCGAAGAACTCGCGCCTCCCTACTGGATCAACATGGGCGCGATGGCGATCACCACACTGGCTGGCTCGGTTCTCATCCTCGAAGCGAATCACTGGAAGTTGGTTCAGGATATCATGCCCTTCCTGAAAGGGCTTACGCTTCTATTCTGGGCAACCGCCACCTGGTGGATTCCGCTTATGTTTATCCTCAGCGTCTGGCGGCATGGGCACAAGCGCGTCGTCATCGCCTACGAACCTTCGTACTGGGGGCTGGTCTTCCCGCTCGGCATGTACACCGTCTGCACTTTTCAACTCGCCAAAGCGCTGGAGTTGGATTTTCTCTACGTCGTGCCGCAGTACTTCGTGTATTTCGCCATCGCCGCGTGGATTGCGACCTTCATCGGGCTTGTGATTCAATTGACGGGGAAAATACGCGCCTCCTTCCGCGCCCAGGGCTGACAGCGTTTCGGGGAGCGTGTTTCAAAGGGACGGTTGATTCGTCACCACTCCCATCCCGCCAGTTCCTCCGCAATCTTCAAATACTTGTCCCCTGTTCCGCGCTCATCGTCGGCGCGGTTGAAATCTTTCAGCAATTTGGTTTCCTCATCCGCAAGGACTGAATCAGCCATGGGGAAAAGGACGTTATCTTCCTTTTGGATGTGTTCGTTAAGCAAGGCGACGTAATCATGCGCGTGTTGGATGAGTTCATTTCTCGCGCTTGCATCCCCCGCGTTGATTCGCTCCGCGCACTCGACCATGCCCTTCGTCAGGCGGCGACCTTCCACATGCTCATCCATAAAAACGGATACGGGGTCTGCGTCCTTCGGTAGCCCATGCTCTTCGAGGGCGGTGAAGAGGATGCCCTCCTCTTTTTGGTGATGCGTCCCATCGGCGAAGTTGCGAATGAAGTCCGCCGCTTTGAGGAAGAATTCTGTTGAAACGTCTCCGCCCGCTGAGAGGCGGTCTGCGGCGGCTTCGAGCGCGTTCAACACTTTTTCGATCACGCGATGCTCGCGCATGAGGATGTCTGT
>JAYRVQ010000464.1:0-3206 GCA_041918465.1 Anaerolineales bacterium | reverse complement strand
GCTCCGCTCAGGACGGCGTCTCGCAATGACGATAAATGAGTTAGTTACAACAATTCCAATCCATCTTGCTATTCTTCAAATCAGTATACACCTGCCCCACCGCGTTGCGAACTTGCTCCGACATCGGAAACCCGAAAGCAACGATGTTCGGTTGGATGCCGAGCAGGTCCACCTGCGGGACGAACTCGCGCAGAGACTCGATCAGGAACGTCAGCGGCAGGGTGTGCGTCGTCATCAAAAATGGATCGTCCAATTTTTCTGCACTGATGCGGCGAATCGCACCGGGCTCCAGATCCATGTCGGCGGCATCCACAACAAGAACTCGACTCGCATTCATCTCACGAATTCGATGAACGACATTTTCGGGCGCGGAGCCGCCGTTCACCACCGACCAATCCGCAAGCGGCGCGTCGCGCAACATCTGCGCCAGCAACACGCCCGCGCCGTCGTCGCCCATCATGCCGTTGCCCACGGTGAGCAGGACGTTCATGCGACCTTCCTCACCATCAAATACATGGCGGACTCTTTTTGGATGTCATGCAGGCACTGGACAAATCCCCGCGTCCAACTCGGACCGTGAACCTGATCGGCCTCGAAGAGCGGGAGCAACATCCCGACGTGACTCGAATTGACCTCAATCTCGCCCCAGCGCAGCGCGCCTTCGAGTTTCGTTCGCGCGGGACCTTCGGGCTGACTCTGCACCCAGGCCGCGTACTCCTCGAGGGGAATCTCCAACTGGCTCGAGAAGCAGTCCATCACGCCGACGTGGTGCCCGACCGCGAGAGTATAGTAGACAACCTGCTTGGCGTCCTCGGGCACGTCTTCGCGCTGGTTGATGAATTTAGAGCGTAATTGGTAAATGGTAATTTTTGGAGTCATTTTTTCAATAGTCCGCTGCCCTGAGCGGAGCCGCAGTTCGTTGGCGGCGTAGTCGAAGGGCAGATAGATTCAATCATTTGCTACTTTCGATGCTCGTCCTTCGACTTCGCTCGGCTATCGCCTCGCTCCGCTCAGGACGTTGATACATTACGCGGTCTTTGAAAGGAATATTTCTTCAAGCCTGCGCATGATCTCGGTGAGACGTGGATCATCCTGTCCTTTCAGATATTCTTCAATGTCGCCGATGACATGCTTCGAATCGCCGTTCTTGATGAACTCGAGGAACGTGTTGGCGATATTCCGTCCCGCCCAGTAACCTGCCATGCGGCGGGACTCGCGTTCCACTTCGACGCGCAGGTCAAGCGGGACCTCGGGGAACAAAAGTTGTGAGTGTTCATCATCGCCTTCCACATGATGAACCATCTGCATTTTTTGTTTGAGCAGTCCGAGCGCGACGGCGAATCCATGCACAGTTGCCAGCGGTGTGGGCGGACAGCCGGGGATGTACATGTCGATCGGCAGGATCTTGTCCGCTCCGCCCCAGACGCAATACAGGTCATGGAAGATTCCGCCCGAGCAACCGCACGCGCCATACGCCACGCACACCTTGGGATTCGGCGCGGCATGATAGGCACGCAAGGCAGGGACACGCATGGAACGTGTCACCGCGCCTGTGTAGACCAACACGTCCGCGTGACGAGGCGAGGAGACGACTTTGATGCCGAAGCGTTCCGCGTCAAAGATCGGCGTGATGGCGGCGAAGATCTCGATCTCACAGCCGTTGCAGCCGCCACAGTCCACGCGGTAGACGTAGCACGAACGCTGAATATCCTTGAGCAGGATGCCTTTGAGCTTATCCGTGGCTTCGTCGGGATGGATGGCGAAGGCGGTATCGGTCTTGATGTTATAGTCTTCCATCGAACGCCTCCTGCACGATCGGCTTCACGCGGGGAAGGTCGGTCTTGCGCCTGCACTCGGGACACATGTGCAGCAAGGCTTTGCGGTCTGCGGCGGATTCGGGGGGTAGTCCCGCCTGGTCGAGCAGAGCCAGCACACGGTCGAGGGATTTTGCGGAAGCGAAATAGGCTCCACACACGGAGCAGGAAGCCAGCCGGAAGTCGGCGCGAACCGTCAGATCGTCACGCGAGAACGAAGCGAGTTCAAAGTCATCGCCAAGATGGATCGCGCCCGTCGGGCAGACTTCCTCGCAGCGCGCACAGAAGATACAGCGTCCGTAAAAAATAGACCAGGTACGCGTGCCCGCTTCGAGGTCGGTCTCCATGTTCAGCGCGTTGGGCGGACAAGCGATGACGCAGGCCGCGCAAGCGATGCACTGGATGGGATCATATTCGGGCTTGCCGCGGAATCCTGGCGCGAGGTCTGGCTTCACGAAGGGATATGGCACCGTGGCGTTGCCAACTCGAAGGACTTCTTTGATCAATTTCAGCATGGGCATAGGATGCTCCTTGCACTCACTTTTAAGTGTGGGGCGGAATGGCATTCCGCCTTACTCGTTGCGGGATACCATCCCGCACCACATCAAAATTTTTTCAACGGCGAGTCTTTGCGCTCGCGGCTGTAGCGTTCCAATTCCTTGTACGGAATGATGGTCGCCTTCTTCTTGCGGACATCCACAACGGTGACACGCTCGGTGCAGGAGTAGCACGGGTCAATGCTCGCCACGATGAGCGGCGCGTCGGAGATGGTGTTGTTGCGCAGCATGTAGCGCAGGGGCGGCCAGTTGTTGTAACTGGAAGCGCGACAGCGCCAGCGATAGAGTTTCTGGTTATCGCCCAACATGCTCCAGTGGATGTCTTCGCCGCGCGGAGCCTCGACGTAACCGAGAGCGAAGGCATAGGGTGTGTACGTGAAACCTTCCACCAGCACGGGACCTTCGGGCATTTCGGCGAGACAATGCTCGACCATCGAGACACATTCAAAGAATTCTTCGACACGGACGAGCGTGCGACCGAGAACGTCACAAGTATCTTTGGATGAAATCTTCCACGGGACACGGTCATACGCGACGTAGGGATGGACGACGCGCATATCGCGGGCGAAGCCAGAGCCGCGCAGGGTCGGACCGACGGGGCTGTAGTCGCGGGCGACGTTCGGTTCGAGCCGCCCGATATTGGAAGTGCGCTGGACGATGTTCGGCGTGTCGAGCAACATGGCAACCAGCACGTTGACTTCCTCGCGCAGTTCCTTGCAGTATTGGAGAATTTGCAGGCGCGTCTCTTTGAGAATGTCACGGCGCACACCGCCGATCAAATTCATGCCGTAGGTCTTGCGCGTGCCCGTCAGCAGTTCGGCCATCTTCATGGATT
>JAYRVQ010000463.1:0-2216 GCA_041918465.1 Anaerolineales bacterium | reverse complement strand
TCACGAGATTTTGGACAAGATGTGCAAGGAGGCACTGGAGCGGGGAGCCTGGGGCGCCAAAGTAACGGGCGGAGGTCGCGGTGGCTACATGATTTCCCTGACGCCCAGTAAAGAACTTCAGGACAAGATCGCTTCGGCCTTTGAAGCGGAAGGCTATAAGGTAATTAAGGCAACGATTGGTGGATGACCGATCAGGATTGTAAAGGAATGAAACCAACCGTAACGACTTTAGCAGTTTTTCCCAGACGGCTAAAGTCGTTACTATGTTTCGTTCAATGATTAGCCCGCAATCCACATCACGTATTGTATAATCATCCCATGCTTGCTGACCTGCCCTCTCCCCTGATTCTCTGCCACCGCGGCGCGAAAAAGTATGCACCCGAAAATACCCTGACCGCCTTTAAAACCGCACTTGAACTGGGCGCGGATGGCTTTGAGTTGGATACTCAACTCACCTCAGACGGCCATGTTGTTGTGTATCACGACCCGACGGTGGACCGCATCACAAACGGGCATGGCAAACTTTCCACACTTCCGCTGGCGCACCTGCGTGAACTGGACGCGGGCAGTTCCTTCTCGGAGAAATTTCGCGGCGAGAAAATTCCCACCCTCGAGGAAGTCTTCGAGACCATCGGCAAACGTGCCATCATCAATATCGAGTTGAAAAACTTTTCTACCCCGTTCGATACCTTGGTGGAAAAAGTGTGCGAAATTATCCGCCGCCATGCGATGCAAAAGAACATCATTTTTTCATCGTTCCTACCTTGGAACTTGAAGAAAGCCGCGCGCATCCTGCCCGAAGTGCCGCGCGGTCTGATCACGATCAGAGGCAGATGGGGCGTATGGGGACGTTCATTCGGCTTTAATTTTGGGGACTACAATGCCCTGCATCCCAACCTGAGCGACGTGACCGCGCAACAGGTGCAACGCGTTCACAAGCTGAAACGCAGGATCAATGTGTGGACTGTCAATGCGGAAGAGGATATTCGTCGGCTCATCGGCTGGGGTGTGGATGGACTCATCACGGACGACCCGCTTTTGGCCGTCCGCATCGCGCGGGGACCTTCGGCATGATTCCGTCCGAGTGGCTCGACCAGGCTGACGAGCGAATTGCGCCGCACATCGTCCGCACGCCGTTGACGCATGATGCGGCGCGCAATCTATATGTCAAGTGGGAGAATCGCCAGAAGACGGGCTCGTTCAAAGCGCGCGGCGCGCTGAACAAAATCCTTGCACTCGAAGATTGGGAGCGTGAAGCGGGAATCGTCACTGCCTCGGCGGGCAATCACGGACAGGGCGTGGCCCTCGCAGGTCAATTGACCGGCGCGCGCGTCACTTGCTTTGTTTCGGAACATGCTGTCCCCGTTAAAGTGGATGCAATTCGCGCGTTGGGTGCAGAGATCGTCGCGATTGCAGGCGGATATCCCGAAGCCGAAGCCGCGGGACGAAAATTCGCGATGGAGAATCACAAGACTTGGGTCTCGCCTTACAACGATGGACAAGTCATCGCGGGGCAGGGGACGGTGGCTCTTGAAATTGTAGATCAAATTGCCAATTTGATCGGTGCAGGTCAAATTAGCAATTTGACTTACATGGTTCCCGTCAGCGGTGGCGGACTGATCGCGGGCATCGGGGCGGCGTTGACGCGTCTTTCGCCGCGGCCGCGGCTGGTGGGAGTCCAACCGGAGACCGCACCTTTCATGCACGGACTCTTTTATCGCGGCTCGCAGGCTGACATTCCCGACCTGCCTTCTCTGGCAGACGGCTTGACCGGCGCAGTGGAATCGGATTCCGTCACCATCCCGATGGTGAAGCAACTGGTGGATGAAATTATTCTTGTTTCCGAAGAAGAGATTGCGCGGGCGGTGGCATTCGCCTTTCGTGAATATGGCGAGACGATTGAGCCTTCTGGCGCGGTGACAATTGCCGCCGCGTTGCGCGGATCCGTCGGAACAGGCTCTCAGTTGGCGATCGTTTCGGGAGGCAATATCCAGCCCGAGGTCCACGCGAGAATCGTTGCCGATTATGCGGAAGAGGCGCGCGGATGAAACGTCTTCTTTTGGGTGCGGTCATCCTCGCGCTGTTGATCGTCTTTATTCAGCCCGCACAGGCCCAAACGCCTGAACCGCCGGTCATCGTGCGTCAAGTGCTCAACACCATGACACCCGAGGAGCGGGTGGGACAGTTGTTCCTGGTGACGTTCCAGGGTACGGACG